>DQIO01000280.1 GCA_020793555.1 Methanosarcinaceae archaeon
ATGTAGATTTGGTGCTCCGATCAGGAAAAGACTTTATCCACGAAAGGCTACTGAAACAAAACTAAAGAATGTTGCACACAATGTTCGGAGAATTGGGTATCTTGAGATCATTGATGGCATTATTCCTCATTGGCCATGTAGGGGGAATAAATGAATTTTGTCCCAAGGCCGAACACCCAGACTTAACAGCTGAAATGATTATAGAGATTTATAAAAGCAGAGATATTGTTGAGGAGGGATTTAGGGCTCTGAAATCTGATATGGGGATTAATCCTACATATCATAGTAAAGATGTGCGTATTGAGACCCATGTGGTTTTAGTTGTTTTTGGATATTTGTTGCTCTCGCTATTGAAAGTTATTCTGAACTAGAAAGAGATGAAGTATTCTTTTGAACACTTGAAAGAGACGATTAAATCTGGAAATGCAGTGGAAGGGTTCTATGAAAATGAACAACTGAAAAATCGGCTTTATTTATGGAGACCGATTAAATTAAGAGAGGAGTTAGAAGAGATTTTCAAAGTATTGAAGATTAAGATTCCACAATTTGATGTGAAAGAAGTTATACCTACAAAATCGGAGGACTTTTAGAAGTATATTGCCTTGATTGATATCGATTATGGTAATTTTTTGGCTTGTTTTTTGTCAAAGATGGGACATAAATAAAAAAAGATTCTCTTTAACATTTTATGGGCAACATCACTATTCAGGATATATTTTCAAACATGGGTATCACATTGCCTGAATTATTCGATGTCGAATAATTACCCACCCTATGTTGTGGATATCCAAAAGAATAATCATTTTTGCAGGAAACATAAAAGATGTTTACGCGCCTTAATGTTTGTAGATATTATCATGATGGTCATAATCTTCCAGCGTAACGCTCTTTGATCCTTCATCAACAGAAAATAATAGCACGAAATGTTTATCCACATGTACCCTTTTCCAATCATTCAAGGGTGTACGAAGATTCTTATATCTATGGGGATCAGTCAGGATCTCATCGACTTTCTTAAAAACAATCTCTACCTGTACCCTATTCTTTTTAGCCAGTTTCTTAAGGGTCTTTTCAAGACCGGGCTTAATCTTTAATGTGTACATGAGATCAAAGACCCAATCGTTTCTTTAGACCTTCAACATTGCCTACATTGACAGAATCCTGCCGCATTATTTTTTTGACCTTATCCACATATTCAGGTCTGAGTTCAGGTTCGAGTATTTCCTCTTCATATTGCAATGCCATAAGCTCAATAGCAGAACTTTTGTTCGTCAAACCATATTTTGCTTTGAGGATATTCAATACCCTGTTTGTATGCTCATCAATATTTATGAAAGCTTGAACCATATATAGCACCTTAACACCATATTAACATCATGTTAATAAGTAGTTTTCGTGTGCGAACACACAAATGCACTGCATGTGATTGAACATAAATTCTTTTATATTATTGTAAATATGTGTATACTCATCATCGGTGGTTAAAAAATGGCAGATATCGAAATAAAACGTGGTTATGAAATTCTTCCTGACAACAATATCAGGGAGCGTATGCCAAAAAAGAAGAGCAAGATCCGCAAGAATATTTTCATGCTGGTAATTGTGCTTGGTGCACTGCTTGTAGGATTTATAATGTTTACATCTGGTTCTGGCGTTATTCATGATGTGTCGTCGCTTTTTAACCAAAAAACCATTACTAATTCAATCGGAATGAAGCTCGTGCTAATACCTGCTGGCGAGTTTAAGATGGGGGAGCCATCAGATGAGAGCTGGTATGGTTCAGGCCCGGCGCATATTGTGAATATTGGAAAACCGTACTATATGGGTAAGTACGAGGTCACACAGAAGCAATGGGTTAAGGTGATGGGTGACAATCCATCTGATTTCGAGGGTAATAATTTGCCTGTTATGAGCGTTTCATGGAATGATGCACAGGAATTCATCAAGAAACTCAATACAAAGGAGGGCACGAACAAGTATCGCTTACCGTCAGAAGCTGAATGGGAATACGCGGCGCGTGCCGGAACAACTACACGATATTCCTTTGGTGATAGTGAATCAGATCTTGATGATTATGCTTGGCATTCTGAGAAGTATGGCATTGAGCCTCATCCTGTCGGTAAGAAAAAATCCAATCCTTGGGGCTTGTATGATATGCAGGGTAACGTCTGGGAATGGGTTCAGGACGAATGGCATGATAACTATTATGGTGCTCCTTCTGATGGGAGTGTTTGGGGTGGTGGAGTTAGATCTACCGTAGTCATGCGCGGCGGTAGCTGTACCAGCGATGCCAAAAACTGTCAGTTGGCGGTTCGCAGCGAAAGTTACCCTGTCCACAGCTCCCCATACCTTGGTTTCCGCCTTCTTAAGGAGATGTAGTTACTTTCGACTTTGTTGCACTTCATGGAATGACAATAAAAAAAAGTATTTGGTGCGGGAGGTGCGATTCGAACGCACGAACTCCTACGAGACTAGGCTCTGAACCTAGCGCCTTTGACCTGGCTGGGCAACTCCCGCAGTACGATGCGTCCACATAGAGCGCTTTTTGTAGTTAAACCTTATCATCCTCTATGAAAAAGAAGTTTCTTTAACGTTGTTTGGGTACATCACTATTGAGGGATATATTGTCAAATATATGGAAATGCATTGCCAGAATAAATTGACAGGATGAACAGGATTGACAGGATACAAGTGGGCCGCCCCATCCTGTAAATCCTGTTCATCCCGTCAAATATTGATCTACTCAATATTGAAGAGATCAAAAAAAGATTAAATTGACAGCACCCCTCACGCCATCAACTTGAGCATAAGTGCCTTCTGCGCATGCAGACGGTTCTCTGCCTGTTCGAATACCACTGAATGAGGACCATCCAGAACTTCCGCTGTTATCTCCTCGCCCCTGTGGGCAGGTAGGCAGTGCATCACAATGGCATCATGTTTTGCAAGACTCACAAGTTCAGAATTTATCTGGTAGTTTGCCAGATCATGCATCCGTTTCTCAACCTCATCCTCATCGCCCATCGAGATCCACACATCCGTGTAAAAAACATCAGCATTCTTTGCAGCCTCTGCCGGATCATTGGTGATCATAACATTTCCACCCATCGCTCTTGCCTGAGCCACAATATCCTCATCAGGTTCATACCCTTCCGGGCATGCCACCACAATATCCATACCAACGATAGCACATCCTAAAATTGCGGAATTGCAGACATTGTTCCCATCCCCGATCCATGCATACTTCAGACCACTGAGCCGGTTTTTGAACTCCTGTATCGTAAGCAGGTCTGCAAGTATCTGGCACGGGTGTTCCTTATCGGACAGCGCATTGATAACAGGAACACTTGCATGTTCTGCAAGGTCCACAACAGTATCATGGCTGTTCACCCTTGCAGTAATACCGTGCACATATCCCGACAGCACGCGCGCCGTATCTGCCACAGTCTCACCGCGCCCGATCTGGATGTCCCTGTAATTCAAGTAAAGCGCATGACCGCCAAGGTCAGCCATACCGGCCTCAAAAGATACCCGTGTGCGGGTGGATGATTTTTCAAATATCATTGCAAGGCTCTTATTCTTCAGAAGGTCTGTCACCTTACCGCGAAGACGCTTTTCCTTCAGGTCCTCTGCCATATCGAGAAGTTCAATAATCTCCTCATTAGAGAAGTCAGCTATTGAGATTAGATGTTTCATATCAATCAACTCAAATTGTCATTAGATCATTGTAAATAAATACAAGAAAATTCTCCCTTCGGTCGAATTTACTTGATGCATACAATTTTACAAATTATATACGATCAAAACCCGCGAATCTCCTTCATGTGGTCGATCCTCTTCTGTACCACTGCCGCAGTACCGATATCACGTCTTGAATGCAAATCGCCTTTTATATTATCCAGTGCATTCTGCGCAATCGCTTCCGCATCGGCAATGGAATCAGCCATACCGACAACAGCCACCGCTCTTGAGCCGGTGGTGTAAACCTTGCCATCCTTTTCATACACACTTGAATAGAACAAAAGCGCATCCCCGATGTCGCCTGCAACCACTTCACTATCCTTTGTCGGATCGTCAGGATAACCGGCAGGAACCGCATATTTACACACCGTTGCCTTCTCACTGAACTTGACATCAAGATCAGCCAGAGTACCGTCCGCGATCGCGGAGATCACATCAACATAATCTGTTTCAAGAAGCGGCAAAACATTCATGGCTTCAGGGTCACCGAATCTTGCATTGAACTCAATAACTTTCGGTCCGTCCTTTGTTAGCATAAACTGACCGTACAGCGTTCCCTTGTACAGTTCATTCGTCTCATCATATAGTGCCTTGACCGTATCCTTCATGATCTGTTTCGCCTGTTCAACATCATCGGATACAAGGAATGGCAAAAGAGCACCCGTGTTAGTATACGAACCCATACCACCGGTATTCGGACCAAGGTCGCCCTCAAACGCACGTTTGTGATCCTGAACAGTCGGTGCAAAGGCAAGCGACTTACCGTCAACGAACGCTTGAAGCGTAAACTCTTCACCCACAAGGTTCTCTTCAATAACTACGCTATCACCCTCCAAAAGACTGGCAGCATACGTTTTGGCAGCCTCAATATCAGGAAGTTGGTCACCCATGACCTTAACACCTTTTCCACCTGTCAGACCTGCAGGTTTTACTGCCACATTTCCAACCTTATCAATAAATGCATCCATTTCGCTCTTTTCTGTAAAAACACCAAAAACAGGGCATCCGCCAATGTTATGATTTTTCATGAAATTGCGAGCCCATGCCTTATCGAACTCGATCTGTGCAACCGCCCTTTTTGGACTAACAGCCTTGATGCCTGCATCTTCCAGCGCATCGGCAAGAGAAACTGCAAGCGGAGCTTCAGGTCCAACCACGGCAATATCAATGTTCTTGGACTTTGCATAATCCACAACTTTTTTAACATCTGTCTCGTTCACAAGAAGATAATCCTCGCATAATCCTGCTATCCCCGGGTTCTTCTTTGCCATAACTGCGAACATGGTCGGATTTTTATTGCTCCTTGCAATCGCTTCAGCGATTGCATGCTCTCTTCCTCCGCCACCAACAACTAAAATATTCATATATTAAACCTCATTAAAACTTTAAAAAAATTGAATTGGATTTTAAATCAAGATTGAATCCATTTTGAATCTCATATTAAACATCGATTTTGCTAAATTTTTATGTAATTACCAAAATTAGAATAAAACCTACATTCAATGTGGTGACATAAATATCTTACGATTTCAAATCAACATCAATCCTGAACTACAAGGTCACTTGCCTTTACAAGAGGGATCAGGGCAACGCCAACCGAATCCAATCTCTCCCTCGCATTCTCCTCGCGATCAACCACAGTAATAACTGTATCAACAACCCCTCCGGCATCACGAACTGCGGATATCCCATCCAGCACCGAGCCGCCGCTTGTTGTGACATCTTCCATCAATACTACACGTGCGCCATCTGTCAGATCACCGACAAATCTCCCGCCTGTTCCGTAATCCTTAACGTCTTTCCGTACAAGCAAAAGTGGAAGTCCCGTCTCAAGTGAAACAGCTGTCGCAATAGGAACACCGCCAAGGGCAACACCGCCCACAATATCAAGATCAATGTCACGAATCTTTCCGGCAGCCTGCTGTGCGATTATACGAAGTGTGACGGGATCTGTGCTTGCTTTTTTAATATCTATGTAGTACTTACTTTTCTTTCCTGATGCAAGTGTAAAATCCCCGAACTTGACAGCGCCGCAATTCTTTAGCGCTGCAATAAGTTCTTCCTTTTTGTCATCTTTATCTTTATCTTTATCTTTATTTTTATCCTTATCTTCATCTACTGACATTGTTATATCCCACCATCATACCTTTTTTTATGTAGACTTTGTTTACCATGGTTCTTTTTTGACACCAATGAAATATCCAATGATATTTGTCACCAGATGCAGCACAGGGGTAATTACCAACACTGTCACTACAACCCAGAATGAAAACATTGCAGTGAACCATTCTGGTGATATTAGATATGTAAACAGCCACGCACCTAAAACAAAGTCCAACTGGTCAATGACCGGAAGCGGAGCGCCTCGCTTCAAACCGAGCCTGCGTTTAAAGAAACTCATGAACATATCACCAAAAAGTGAACCGCATGAAAGGGCAAGTATCACAATAACCGAGCCTGTGGTGGTCATGCCAAATGCCGGCAGGGTTACGCCAAAAACTGCAAATCCATTCAAAGTTAGCCTCATCTGCAAAAGCCCGACTAACAAACCGCAGATAACACCTACAAACAATCCGCGATACGTTTTTCCATCACCTAAAATCCTGCGACCATCCCCCATCGTCCGCCCGCCATCGATGGGTTTTCCACCACCGAATACGGCTGCGAGAGGGTTTGGGATGTATGCCGGAAGCATTAACCAAATTGCAATAATTATAAGTTCAATCGTGTTATCAACTCAAAACTTTTTTGTTTAACATGTGTAGCATCCGTATTTAATATATCGAGACAAAAATGATGGTTTGCCCATACTCTGACAAAACCTTTATATTAGTATGGTATCTATACGGTGAGTGTATAATTGAATACAAATAAATCTCATTTTTAAAATAAATATTACAGGAATATAGTATGACTGACATTGGAAGAATTGTTACCCCAAAAAATACAATGCTGGCAACCGTACTTACATTTGTATTACTTACGGTGTTACTTACAATAGGAATGTTGACACCTCTTGTTGCAAAACTCACAACAGGTGTGGAAATGGGTCTGCATGCCCAGTACTTCAATAATCGGTCGGCACTTCCGACTGCAGCGCTTGTAGTGTTTCTTACAACCTGTTTGTTGATAGGATACTTCGACGCAAAAAAATCCGCAATAATTGCAGGTGCATCAATTGCATTATCAATCCTTTTTGCAATCGTATCGCCTTTTAACAACACCCCGATCGATATAACAGTTCCACTTGTGGCATTTGCACTTGCTGCAACACTGTATAAGATGTGGCGCTCTGTTGACAAGCAGTCCACGTTCAAAACGATGCGCGGTGTAAGTGCACATATCATACATTTGGGCATATTGATGGTCCTTATCGGTGTCGTGGTCAGCACGAACACGAGAGTTGAAGACTCAAGCATACTTTCGATCAATACAGTAAGCACATTTACTGACCAGCATTACAGCATCAATGTTACCAGTATGACATCCGGTTATGAAGGGGCGATGTTTCAAAACAATCCGGGTTCATCGTATGTGACAAACATCAACTTTGATGTGTATAAAAACAATAAATTCTTTGACAGCGGTCAGGTCAAGTACATCACTGACTTCAAATGGGGCCAGACATACACAACGACCTACATCAATAGGGGAGTGTATGAAGAACTTTTTATCGCCCCAAGGGCTGTCGATGAAGCAAATGCAAAAATTAACCTATATGTCAGGACTGTGCCTTTCATGACTGTATTATGGATCGGAATGTACCTGATGGCATTAGGCATTATTATTCTGGGTGTTACTGAACACGTAAAAGCCGGCAGAAACGTTAAAATGGAATCAGATATTCCAAAGAAAATGAAACCAAAACCATCCAAGAAAAAGGTTCAAAAACAAAGATCAGAAGTGCCGATGGAAGATATCGAGAAGAAATATGAAGAGAAACTTGAGCGTGAACTTATGAAGCGAAAGAGTGAACGTGGTGAGAACTAAGGAGAAGGTGATGATATGAGCATAAATTTAGGAATGATATCGATCTGGTTATCTCTTGTTTTTGGACTTGGATCCACAGTATATTCTATAATCTATTACTTTAATAGGGATGAAACTGCAAAACAAATATCCCAAAAACTTGAAATTGTGTGTGCAGGAGCAATCACATTTGCGATAGTATTGATGACATATTATTTGTTAAATGTCAATGCAGCATACAATTACGTTTATCAGCACTCAAGTGCTGACCTTGCATTGGTTTACAAAATATCTGCCTTATGGGCAGGTCAGGAAGGTTCGTTCCTTTTGTGGACATGGTTTATACTGCTGATGCTGATCTTTATGCAATACACAGGACACACCAAATATCTTGTTAATACAAAATTGATGGGAATGACTCGTTCCATTTCACTGCTGATCGCATTTGTGTTCCTGTTGCTTTTGGTACTTAAGAATCCATTCGCAATGTATTATTCAATCCCAGGTGGGATGATCGAATTGACAAACTGGGATGCTTTTGTAGTGCCATACGAGATACCATACGGACAGGGTATGAATCCATTACTAAGAAATCCGTGGATGGCAATACACCCACCAGTACTGTTCCTTGGCTATGCAGCCTTTACGATCCCATTTGCAGCAGCGATTGGAAATTTGGTACTGAATGATAACAGATGGACAAAAATAGCAGCAGACTGGATGAGAATCTCATGGTTATTCCTGACTCTCGGCATCGGTCTTGGTGGATACTGGGCATATGAAGTTCTTGGATGGGGAGCATGGTACTGGACATGGGATCCAGTTGAAACCTCATCATTCATCCCATGGGTTGCAGCAACGGCATACTTACATGCCCAAACACGTACAAATCATGGAGAATACAAATTCCTTGCACCAATGCTTGCAGTGCTCTCATTCATACTTGTCATATTTGCAACATTTGTGACAAGAAGTGGAATGTGGGCATCTGTACACTCGTGGCAGGACTTTACATTTGAAGCTGGTGTTATCGCTGTATTCCTTGCAGCGCTTATATTGTCAAGCACAGTGTTACTGATCAAACGATACCTTGCAGAAGAATAGATGCTCCAAAATAATTATTGGGCTTGCATAAATGCAAGTCCATCCATTTTTATTTTATTTTATTATATTTTTTCCTTAATACTAACCATTTATTTCTCCTAAATAGATACATTTATTAGAAAACGTTTGATAGAATATTTATGCATATTACTCTCAATTCCCATGTAGACTGCATTTGTGATTTTACGTACAATTTTATCTGGCAGCACAAAGGCAAAGAACTTGATCCAAAGACACCAATACCTGACCAAGTCGATTCTGAATATACCTACCGACAACTTGTAGAAACCCTCACCAATGGTGAAGATGTGCATATATCCGGTTCTGTTGGAAAGCGATTTGCATCAAGTCTTGGAGTCAACCTCGCCTATTTTGGAGGCGGAGGAAGAATACTTGATATAGGCTGTGTTTTTATTGACGGTGATATAGGCACACGAGCCGGAATAAGCATGGTTAGCGGTGCCATATATGTAAGCGGCAAGATTGCTGAGCCTATAGGAAATATCGTAGAGGTTGTGTCAGATGAAGAGGGATACAAAAAATTTGTATCAATAACCGAAATATTACGAGATGGAGATTCCGATGTCAGGTTTGTTGATACGCGAAATATATTTGATGGCAAAACCCTTACGCTTGGTGATGGAATATTACGCGATACCGTGGCTGCCCGTCTTGATGTGAATGCGATAGTTGTTGTATCAGGTGATGTTGACTTGAGTACAGGAATCCTGATGCGAAATGGAAAAATAGTCGTTGAAGGGGATGGAGGTATGAACACAGGTGTCCTGTTAAACGGTGGACGTGTGATCGTCATGGGAAATGTGGGTGAATTTGCAGGCACTGACATGCGAAAAGGCGAACTAATAATCGGTGGCAAAGCGCAGGGATATATTGGTGCCAATATGAAAGGCGGCAGCATCTACGTAAAAGGCGATGTCAAAGCAGTCCCTCCTGCAAAAGTCGGGGCAGTTGATGATATGGGGTTGCTGCAAAAGGAACTTGGTATCAACAGGATGATCGCAATGATGTTCAAGAGAATTGGTCTTTGATGATAAATACCAGGTCTGTCTAAAAGTTTGGTGTTGAGATGAAAGTCTGGTTATTACATACTTTCAAATACACATCAGTCAGCACTGACTTAATATTGTATTTCATTGGTAATTGTTCCAATACTAATGTATTTGACTGCATATTAAAATATATTAATTATAAAATCTTCACAGCTGAACATTCCAAACATGAGATTTCGCCCTTAATATTTCCTATTTTTTCATTTTTTCAACATTATCATGGATATTAACATTAAAAATTAAATCACTGCCATTAAACTTAATTTTGAAAACCTCAGAATCAAATCCATCATTGTCACCTGATGGTCTGCCCCATTCTTGCAAACAATCTGACAATCTTAAAAGAAAAGCGACTGGTGCCTTTGAACAATTAATTTTAGTATGTTTTTCAAACCATTCAGATTCAAGACTATGAATATATATTGCAGAACATGCGGGAATGATATCTTTATTAAAATATCGTTGGTTAAAATCGATTTCGACATTATTTATAACTACTATTGTAGGGTTACATTTTCCACACGGGTTATTTGTATAATACATTAGATCAATTATACTTAAAACTGCTAATGAACCTATCATTCCATGATGATGAATATTTTCGTGATATAAATCAAGATATTCTTTCCTTAAATTAATCTCACGATCCAACTTAAGATTTTCTTCGATTAATTCAAAACTGTTTTTACAACTTTTTAATTTACCAACATTTACATCACTGATTTTAAAAGGAATATTTTCAGTCGTGGAGCCTACAACATCAATTACATTCAGGTGATTGTTTAATGACTGGTTATGTTCGGTCAAATAATCACTTTTTATATTATCCACTTTTTCTTCAAACGTTGACGAGCTAATTAGATCATTGCCAAGATAGCCAATATCATGGAATAAACATGCAATCTTCCATTGCAATGGGTTTACGGGGACACCCAATTTTTTCATATATGTTTCATTGATATAGATTCCTAAGATGAAAGTAAACATAGTGTGTACAACATGATCCCGATGTTTTGAATTTAAATGACGAATTTTCAATTCATATTTTGCTAAATCAGCGATACATGTACTGATTTCACCTTTTTTATGCCTCTCCATAATATGTTTAACAAGATTGATTGCCTTATTCGATCTTTTGGCAAATATTTCATCTCTTGATAAATTCTCAAACTCAGGAGAAATTAAAAAATCCTTCAACTCACGCGGGTATAAGCCATATTCACTTGACCACTTACAAGTTTCATCATATAAAAATTCATTTTCATCATTTTGATCATCTAATTTTTTTATATTGAAAAAATTAACAATCTATATAAGTATTTCTATATGTGACGTATAGTATAGAATTTAGTATGTATTTAGTATGTATTTAGTAAAAATTTAAAATCCATTTTGGACTTTTACAACAGTTATATGGGATATTATTATAACATATCATAATAATTCATATATTGTAATACTATTATTGCTTAAATCATAACAACAATTTAAAACAATATTCGTAAAAGGATACAGAAATCATACAGCATAAAATCATAAGAGGAACAAAAAATGGCACGATACTCGATAGACGAATTTATAGAAACGACAGGACAACAAGACCTTGGAGAAGGCGTATTTGAATTGGAAAGTGACCGCATGCTTGAGGTCAATCTTGATGGCAGGATGTGGACAAAAAAAGGATCAATGGTGGCCTATCTTGGTAATGTTAAATTCGTACGTGAAGGGATACTTGAACACGGCCTTGGAAAAATGATTAAAAAATCCATCACCGGTGAAGGGGTAAGTCTGACAAAAGCAGAAGGCAAAGGCAAGATATACCTTGCAGATAGCGGAAAGAAAATCTCCATCATAAATCTTAAAAACCAAGCTATATACGTTAACGGCAATGATGTCCTTGCATTCGAAGACTCCATTGAATGGAATATCAAAATGATGAAAAAGATGGCGGGTATGATGGCAGGAGGCCTGTTTAATGTAAAACTTGAAGGAACTGGAATGATTGCCATAACCACCCACTACAACCCTCTGACACTTAGGGTGACACGCAACCAGCCAGTGTTTACAGATCCCAACGCCACGGTCGCATGGTCAGAAAATCTACAGCCCAACATAAAAACGGATATATCACTAAAAACGTTGGTTGGAAGGGAAAGTGGGGAAACTGTTCAGATGGCATTTGAAGGCGAGGGATTTGTGGTAATCCAGCCGTATGAAGAAGTGTATTTCCAGGCAGGTCAGTGAATTGTATCTCAGAGAAGATAGGGCAATTAAACGGATATCTACAACAATGAGTGGGGAAGAAGTTATTTTTGATGGGATTATGAATTGAATTATATAGAGAGTGCTTTTTTATGAATTCAAAAAATGAAAAGGTGTTATTTATGAAACAAATGATAACGATAGGATTGCTGTTAATATTTACTATTACTATACTCAGTAATCCAGTATATGCGAAAATAAGTTCTGAATGGGTTGCAGATGGCAATCTGTTCTACAATACTAAAGATTATATTAATGCTCTTTAATCATTTAACCAAGCGCTTGAAATTGACGTTAATAATGCTGATGCATGGATGGGCAAAGGAAACATATTTGAGGTTTTATGTTTTTACAACACCAATGTTTTTAAAATCTCAACCAAATATCCAAAACTACTTTAACAGAAAAAGATTAACTATACTGTGTGGGTAAAATTGTAATCGTTTCTTAATCTTATACAAATTAACCATTTTTATCATTTAACATGTGGAACAGTGAGCAAAACTATGTTGCGACAAAGATTCATTATTGATACTACTGCATTGACAGACACTCAAACGCGGGAAACTATGGGTTTTTCCACTTTATGTGATGGGATGCGCGGAGTACTTGAACTTATAGCAGATGCTCGCCTGCAACTTGGCATTAGTTGTTACGTACCTTTCCCGACTGTGTACGATGAACTACACAATTTTGCCAAGAACAATGGTTGTGACAGTGATGTACTCGCAAAGATCGATACATGGCTTGTTAAAAAAGCACCTGACCGATATAATGTCATGGTCTCATCGCGAATGTTCCACGAATACGTGTCACACATGCGTGAGCGTATAAACAAGGGAATGAACGTGGCAGAAGATTCCATATTGGAAGCAGCCACAGAATGCCTTTTCCTGACATCAGAAGCAAAAAATAAAAACGATATTGAAGAGGAGATTGAGCGCGAGGTTATCGGCAAGATCGTTGGAAAGTTCAGGAACAAATACCGCAATGCACTTCGCTACGGTATTTTAGACAGTGCACCTGATATTGATGTACTGCTGCTTGCAAGAGAACTTGATGCGGCTGTTGTTGCAAGTGATTTCGGTATCCAGAAATGGGCAGAACAAATGGGTGTAAGGTATGTACCTGCAAATACATTTCCAATGATGCTTAAGGAATACCTCAAATATACATCAACTCTGGAATATAGGGGAGAAGGCGAATTATTCGATAAATTGTAGTTGTAGGATAACCCATATTTTACCAATAGGTCAAATGGCCACCACCGTAATTAACCCTACCTCCATCTATGGAATGGGATCGGCCATGGAACTTATGATGTCCAATATTTATTGTTAAATT
>DQIO01000279.1 GCA_020793555.1 Methanosarcinaceae archaeon
TCCTGTTTTCGGGTTGTGAGAGCAATAATGTTCCATTTACTTTGACATGCTTTACTTCATGTCCGCCCGCAGAGCGAGCCAGTATATGAAACACAAAGATGGTCCCCATTTTTGGAACAACTGTTTCACGAGCACCATCTGTTTCCACTGTTAGTGTATTTCGTGTTTCATCAACCACTTTGCCGCGTATGTTTATTAGTGAAAGATTTGTGGAATCAATTACCCTCGTTGTAAGTCCTATCAATTCATGATAGATCAGATTTGAGGGTGTGATATCCACTTTATATCTCCTTCAGTTCATTTTGAATTGTCTTAACTCGTGCAATTGTCCTTCTGAGTTCACCTGCAAGACCAGGGTTGTCCGGTGCACCACCAGCTGAGGATAGTGCATGTTCACGGAT
The DNA here is from genome assembly GCA_020793555.1 of Methanosarcinaceae archaeon. GTDB lineage: Archaea > Halobacteriota > Methanosarcinia > Methanosarcinales > Methanosarcinaceae > Methanovorans. Next base: position 402 of record DQIO01000279.1, read on the forward strand.
AAGATCGCCTCTCATTTTTTCAAGCTCATCCATCCGCTCATCCGGAGTCATATCACGAATTTCATTGTTTCTAAGGAGTGCCATGATCTAGGCCTCCTTGTGAACTCTTGCCATTGGATGCCAGTAAGTGTAACCCTCATGTTTGTGTTGCCAGGTACCATTATGTTCCCTGCGATCCTTACCATCACCGTTTGTCACATCTTCCGACTTTTCTGCCGCTTCAACTGTTTCCGTAGCCTTCTCAATAGGTTTTTCAACTTCAGCCACTGTTTCTTCGACAACTTCTGCTTTTGCTACTTCTTCAGCCTCTGAAACTTCACCGGTCGCTTCTGCTTCAACAAGTTCTGCAATGCCAGCCTCTTTGACTTCACCTTCAGCCACAGATTCTTCTGCTTTGACCTCTGGTTCTTCAACGACATCCCTCAACTTGAACGCATCCGGTAAAATAGCATCCGGTGGAATGATTTTAACACTGCACCCAAGCGTACCAAGTTTACGGACAGCGGTCGCGAAACCTTTGTCAACGATCTCATCAACAGGTTTTCCTGCATGTTTGATATAACCGTTAACCATTTTCTCGACCCTTGACCTTGATCCTGTCAATTTACCAGACATGACGATCTCACAGCCAAGTGCGCCTGATGCCATAATTGCACGCATTGTATTGTGTCCGGCTTTTCTGAAATACCATCCACGTTCAATTGATGATGCAAGCCTTGAAGCCATCATCTGTGCATTTAGTTCAGGTTTGCGAACTTCCTGCGCATCGATCTGAGGATTGTCCAGATCATATAACCTGTCAATATCCCGTGTGAGTTTTCGGATAACCTTTCCGGCTTTTCCGATAACCATACCTGGCTTTTCTGCATATATCGTGATCTGTGTACCCATTGGGGTCCTGTTGATCTCCATACCGCCATAGCCTGCTCGACTGAGCTGTTTTAGGAAAAATTCGTTCATTGATGCTTTCACATAACCTTCCTGAACGAACTTCTTTTCAATTGCCATTAGCTCACCTCGCTTAATATCATCTCAACAAACACGGTTTCCGTGTTCTTAGGACTGCCACGTCCGCGAGCCCTTGGTCTCATACCATGGATCACACGCCCGCGCTTTGCAGACATGTGTGCAATGAACATATTTGCCGGTTCAAGTCCCTTGTACTCTGCATTACTTTCAGCGTTTTTGAGTATTTTCAAGAACTCCTTTGCAGCGCCCACAGGGTAACGTCCTGCCGCCATTGCTCCTTTTTTGTGACCCAGACCGTCATTGTGCCTCTTAAAAGGTACTGCCTGATTCAATGTGGTCACATTTTCAAGATATGATCTTGCAACACCGGTATGCATACCTTTTATTGCACGACCAAGTTCGCGTGACTTCTTAGGTGAGATGTGAAGCTCTGAACCCATTGCTTTTGCACTGACTTCAGGGTCTAATTCTGTTGAATAATTAATTCTTGCCATTCTTCATCACCTTACTTGAGCGGTACGAACTTACTTGAACGGGTTGCACCAACACCGGCACTGCCGTGTGATACTCGGTTACGCGTCAATGCGAATTCTCCGAACCTGTGTCCGATCATTTCCGGCTGGATATCGACCGTTAAGAACGACTTACCATTATAGAGCTCAAAACTCTTGCCAATCATATAAGGCATGATTATGATATTCCTATAATGTGTTCTGATCTTGTCCTTTCCATCCATGAACTGCTGCATTACGTTCTTCTGACCATCTGTGAGACCACGTTTAAGACTGCGTCGTTCTCTTGAGGGTAACATCTCTGCAAACTCTTCCGGGCTCAACTTCTGAAGCTCCTCTATTGTTTTACCGCGATAGGTGAACTCACCTTTTCGTTTTGGTAATCTTGTTGTTGATTTTCTTGCCATGTATTACACCTCCGATTAACGCCTCATTCCTGTCCTGCGTGCTGCAATATGACCTACCTTACGACCAGGTGGTGCATTCCTGCTGACCGTTGTTGGCTTTCCAGGATGCTTCCTGTTTCCACCACCAAATGGGTGATCTACCGCATTCATAGCAACTCCAGATACACGTGGATATTTTGCCGCTCTTGATTTCATCTTATGATACACTTTACCGGCCTTTAAGAACGGTTTATCAGTACGTCCGCCACCTGCAACAATTCCAATTGTTGCCCGACACTTTGGACTGAACCATTTGAGCACACCGGATGGCATCTTTAAAACAGTATTTTTGCTTTCGTGAGATACCAGTGTTGCATAAACACCGGATGCACGTGCAAATTGTCCACCATCACCTGGCTTTGATTCAATGTTACATACAGGAACACCTTCAGGGATCTCTGACAATGGAAGAATATTACCAGGTTTGATCTCCGCAGAGATTCCGCAGGCAATCTTCTGTCCAACTGCAATTCCCTCTGGCGCCAATATCAAACGCTCTTCACCATTCTCAAATGCAACTTTAACGATTGGTGCTGACCTTGCCGGATCATGTGTGATTTCGGTCACTATACCGTACAAAGTATCCTTCATATTCACATTTGGATGTTTCAATGCGGCTTTGAACTTGTGAGAAGGAGCCCGGTATGTAGGGGTTCCGCGACCTCTGTTCTGTGATATAAGTCTATGTCCCATTTATCTCACCTCACACCAATCCTATCCTTGTAGCAATCTCGTGGGCAGCATCATCACCCTCAAATGTGACAATCGCCTTTTTCAAGCCTTTCATTGTTGTCATTGTATGAACAAACTTTACAGGGAATCCATACGTCTTGACAACATCATCTTTGATCTGATACTTGTTTGAACGAGTATCAACTATGAACTGGAGTTTATTGTCATCCAGAACCATCATCGCTTTTTCCGTAACAAACGGATATTTAATAGCGCTCATATGAATGCACCCTCCAGATTTGATATGGCTGATTCGGTCCATATTGTAAGCCGACCTGCATGTGTACCCGGTGCGAGTATTTCTGCATTCAATGAATCCACTGTCGCAATATCGACACCTGATAAATTATTTGCAGCCTTGAGTATATGACTCATCTCACCTGCAACTATCAAAACACTCTTTTTGTGTTTGTATTTGCGGCCTCGGAGTTTACCCTTACCGGCTCTGATATGCTTGCCTTCCTTTGCACGGATGACATCATCATAAACACCTGCTGCCTGCATGAAACTTACAACTTCTTTGGTCTTTGTAAGACCTTCAAGTGTATCTTCAACAACAAGCGGGACATTTGCCTCAAACCTGTGACCCCTTGCCTTTACAAGTTCAGGGTTAATGGTTGCTGCAATTGCAGAACGAATTGCCATACGTTTTTCTTTCTTGTTCACCTTTTCAGATCGGTCTTTTTCCGGTTTTGGAGGATGTGCTCTTCTACCGCCGACTGCCTGGGGAACTCTTGCAACACGGCTACCGTTTGCAAGTCTTGGAACCTGTGCAACACCTCTGCCAGACCCCCATGAACGTGCTGATGTATCCATACCTGAATACATGCGGGGACCATATGGCTGAAGTCTGTTTGCCTGTCCTGAAAGAACAGCCTTTTTGATAAGATCAGGTCTGTAAACCTCGTCGAAAATATCAGGTAAAGTGATCTCGCCTTTTGTATTTCCAGATAGATCAATAATATTTGCTTTAACCATTCACATCACCCCTGCTTGGACTGTGTACTTACGTGAACGATCTGTGGTTCACCCATACCGGACACTTTTGACCTGGTAGGTTCTCGAAGTCTGATCAATCTCTTTGATGGACCAGGTACGCTTCCTTTAATTAATATGTATTCTCCGCGCACAAGACCATAGTTTATGAATCCGCTTGATGGGTTGATACCATCTAAATCTTCAGAGATTTTGAGAATTCGCTTGTTAAATTCAGTTCGCTGGTGGTATCCCATCTGACCCATCTGTGGAACTCTCCAGCTAACATGAGCCGGTCTCCATGGGCCGAGTGTACCTACCTGTCGAAGACTTCCTGCACGGGAGTGCTTGTTTTTCTGCATGTTGATGCCCCATCTTTTAACAGCACCCTGCGTACCTTTACCGGTCGTAATCGCTGCAACATCTACAATATTGCCATTGTTAAACACATCATTGATGCGAACTTCGTTGCCAAGTATTGATTGTGCATACTCGAACTTTGCTTTGAGGTCACTTCCACTAATACCAGTCTCCATAAGATCTGATTTCTTTTTTGGAACGCCTGTCAGACTTTTCGGTAATGTGTATGTGAGCACTTTTATCTCGGTTGCAGTGCCATCATCAATAAGTGAAACAATCTTTTCAATTGCTTCATCTGTATTATTTTTCTTTGGCATATTTATTGTACGCTCAAGACTTTCATCCAGATCTGCTGACCATGCCTCTGCAACTGCTTTGTCACCAAAGGTTGTATTTTCATACGCACGAATTGCTGCAACCTTAATAGCAGGTGTTTCGATGACAGTCACCGGTACAGATATCTCAGCACCTTCTGTAAGACTGTTTTTTGCATCGTCGATCATTACCACATGGGTCATACCTACCTTGAAACCTGCAAATCCTTGCAGTTTAGGTTCGCCGGATGACTCTGGCCATGATCTAAACCTTGCTATGTGGCTTTTCGCTCTTTTGCGTGGACTAAATGCGAGTGAACCTCGCCTTGGTCTATGTCCTTTTGCCATTTTTATCCTCCATTATACAATTATTTTAATTCGACTTTGTTGATTTTTAGCCAACCACAAGTAAGCCGTTGTTATTACGATTACACTGTTTTATGCTCAGCATCGATAAAAAGCAAATTAACGTTAGTTATTTGCCTTTAGGGTCAATGTGAGTCATCACACGCTCCGTTTTACGAAATCGTGCTCTTGAACAGTAGTCACCTATAAAAGATCTAAACATATCCATGTTCTTCTGCACGCCAATTGCGCACATAAGCGGGCATTCTGAGAATTGGCCCATAAACATCTCTTGTTAAATCCGACTTTTCACACTTGCTATCTTAACATTACTTCGATAAATTATCCCTGTCAATTGTTTGAAACAGGAATTCCATATCAATGTCTAACTTTGCATTGTAAATACTACATGTTGTATATAAGCTCTGTGCATGAGGTGGACATAAAAACCCATGGCGTCAAGTTAGGCTTGGGAATTTATCGGTAATGCACGTATTCACCAGCGTTAAAAAACGCATGCCACAGCCTTTAAAAGTGCACAACATTTGATCGATATGTGTCCGATTTTTAATGTAGTGCGTATACACCACCTCAAAAAAAGAAAATAAGTGGCACATGATTGCGAAAATTTAAAACCATCCAAGCCAATCTTGACGCTATGGATAAAAAGAATATGATACATGAGCCTGAATAAGTAAGATATATAACCAATAGGGACACAATGGACATACACTTAAAAATATAAAATAGGGTGATGGACTGGCGGACATGATGATACTTATTCCAATAATTTTTGTCGCATTGATTGGTATTGCAATACTCATCATGAGCTATTTTTCGTTACAAAAACTTACAGAGGGTAGCTTGAAGAAATATGCAATGCTCATATGGCTTTCACTTGTTATATTTTCAATTGGTGGTACAATAAGGTCCGCTCAAGAACTGGATATTTTAACCGGTCCAGTGTTCACAGACATTGAATACATGTTTTATTGCATTTATTATTTCGTTTTGTTGTATGCAGTTTACACGTTATATGAAATGTCCAAACAGTTTGGATTTAGCGATAAAACATCAATGATGGCTGATGCATTGAAAGCAAGAAAGGGTGATAGCAAATGAACCTCACACTTACGCAATATTGTGTATTGTTAGTAGGACTACTTGGCACCATCGTGATTTTGCTGAATTTATTTATTATAGCAAAACTTCATAATGGGAATTTCAAAAACTTTGCCAAAATGACATTGTTGCTTATACTAATATTCTCAGTTGCCGGATTTTTGCGATCCTTACAAGTGTTTTCAAACATTCAGTATGTTGCAGATATACCAATTACCTATCTTGAATATGGAATATACTGTATAGTATATATTATTGCAGCCATCAAGATATATTCAATTTCAAAAACATTCGGATTTGCTGAATAAATATAGGGGGTGTGGACATCATTAATGAAGAAATGATTGAGACAATCGATAAAGTACTAAAAGATGAAGATGAACATGGGATTAGCTTAGTCTTAACTACCGCTAAAAAATATAATGAAGCAAATATATCACTTGCCAGCTACATGATCAACACAAAAGGTATTCCTGGCGTATATGTTACACTCAATAAACCATACCGTACAATGAAAAAAAGTCTTGAAAACATCGTTGACCTTCGAATGCTGATCTTCATCGATGCAATCACAAAATCAACTGGGGGTAAGATTGAAAAATCGGATGAATGCCTATATCTGGATTCAATGCAAAATCTTACAGACCTGGGCGTTGCGATCGACCAAGCTATCCGTGCAATCCCAAGCGAAGACAAATTCCTACTGTTCGATTCACTTTCTACACTGCTAATATACAGTCATTCAGGCAGCGTATCCAAGTTCATTCATTTTCTTACAGGAAAAATACGTGCATTTGGCGTCAGTGGCGTACTATTATCCCTTGTCCACGGTGAAGAAGATGAATTCCTATCACAACTATCGATGTTTTGTGACCAGACAATTTACTTAGATGGATAAGATGAAATTTGATACCGATTCCAACCAAGAAAAATCTTCCTTCGGTTGATTCAACTCGCGATATATATTTATAAAACATATACTACAGAAAATATTCATTATCTATTCCAAATTTGTATTTTAGTACAACTTACACCTTAGCTCTGCCCAGTTCAAAAGCATTGACATTGATATCTACTGTTTTTGGTGGAACCATCCCTTTTATGCAATCGATCAACAAGTCTTTACTCATAGGCAAATAGTTAGATGCTGCCCCCACCATCACCACATTCATCGCCTGCGGATGCCCTGCCTTAATCGCAAGTTCAAATGCATTAAATGCCACCACTTTAACTTTATGATTAGACTTAAGAACATCCACAATTTCAGATACATCAGGATATTCATCTCCTCCTGATGTCACTGTTACCGGTAAAACAGGTTGTGTGTTAACAATGACCACACCATCGTCAGAAAGGGAATCAATATACCGCAATGCTTCTACAGGTTCGAGTGCAAGAAGTACATCAGCCCCATGCAACGGGATCATTGAACCCAATTCACACCCAAGCCTGATATGATTTACAACCGAACCGCCACGCTGAGCCATCCCATGCGTCTCTGCTGCACGGATTGGCACCCCAGCCAAAACCGCAGCCTTTCCGATAATATCGGATGCAAGAATTGCACCCTGCCCACCCACACCGGAAATTATAAGGTCCAGTTTTGTTTTGTCAGCACTCATTTTTTCACCTCCGAAATTGCATCAAATTTACATATCTGGCCACATACCCCGCATCCGGTGCAAAGTGCAGTGATATTCGCATGCTTACTTTCGGAATCAAACTCAATTGCAGGACAACCGAATTTTACACATTGCTTACACCCTGTACACTTATCGACATCGATGACATACGGTTTTAACCTGATACCCGCACGTCTTGCATCAATGACACATGCCTGTTCTGCAATAACAACGGATGTCCCATTGTATTCTTTCGCACGCTTGAAAACTTCCTCTGTTGCCTTGCGATCATAAGCATCAACAACTTCTACGAACTCCGCGCCAAGACCACGACAAAGATTTTCGATTGATATATCAACTGTCGGTTCTCCGGTTGCAGTCTTTCCCATACCCGGATTCGGTTGATGCCCAGTCATGGCAGTCACGCGATTGTCAAGTATTGTGACAGTGATATTTGCTTTGTTGTAAACGGCATTCATAAGTCCGTTCATACCGGTATGGAAAAATGTAGAATCACCAATTGAGCAACATATCGGACGTGATTCGCCTGCATGATAAATCCCGGATGCAAGTGTTATGCTAGAACCCATGCAAAGTGTTGTTTCCACAGTACCGCTCTGGACACCAAGGGTGTAGCATCCAATATCGCTCGGATAAACTGCATCGTTGCCAAACACATTTTTCATGGCATAGTACACAGCCCTGTGAGAACATCCCGGACACATCGCAGGCGGCCTGAGTGGAAGTTTAATACTTGCCACATCAGCCATCTCTTCCATATCCACAGTAGACTCTGTAAGTTTGGTTTTTTCCCCCGTACCAAAGGCATTTGTTATTGCAGCTTCGCAAAGTTCAACATTCAATTCCCCAAACCTTGGTACAAAATCTCCTGTTTTTCCGATTATTCTAGTACATGAACTTGTTTTATTTGTGATTATCCTTACCCTGTCCTCAACAACAGGTTCCAGTTCTTCAATAACAAGAACAGTATCCGCATGTTCAAGCATATTCATGATCAAACCTTCTGGAACAGGGTAAGTTCCAACTTTTAAGAATGATATATCAATCCCAAGATTCAAAATTGCCTCTTTTGCATACACAGATGCAATTCCAGACGCAATTATTCCAATCTTTGATTCCGAGTCGTTATTTATTGACAGTTCATTCCACGACGAATTTTCGAGTTCCTTTGTGATATTTTCCTGAATCCCGAGAAGATGAGGGTGTCGCACACGTGCGTTCTTTGGGAGCATTACCCACCTATCTATGAGTTTCTCAAAATGCGCCCGTGGTCTGTCTTCAACTATCTCACCAGGTTCGATATCAGATTTTCCATGTGAGATGCGGGTTGTCGGTCGGAATATTACAGGTATCTCGAATTTTTCGGATAATTCAAATGCATAAGGGATCATGTCCTTTGCTTCCTGTATTGTGGATGGGTCAAGACATGGGACAAGTGAAAAATCTGCATACTTTCGGGTGTCTTGTTCATTTTGAGACGAGTGACATGAGGGATCATCTGCAACAATTATGACCATGCCGCCTTTGACACCTGTATATGCAAGTGTCATCAAAGGATCGGCTGCAACATTGAGTCCTACATGCTTCATGGTAACAACGGAACGCACACCTGACCATGCGGCACCTGCCGCCACTTCCATTGCAACTTTTTCATTCACAGACCATTCAACATAGAAGTTCCTCTCGTCCATTCTTGACAATGTGTCAATAATCTCAGATGAAGGCGTGCCGGGATATCCCGATATGACCTGTGCGCCACCTTCTACAATTCCTCGCGCTATTGCGACGTTGCCAAGCATATACTCGCGTGTGCTCATGTTAGATCTCCTGCAATTTTGATGAACTGCATTTATGGTAAATATGTCTTATGTGTGCCACTAAATTGAAAGTACATAAGTCCCCACGATATGCAAATTTCATGTGCCTCAGAACTCATAGGGCTCATCACTATATCAGAACCGCTTCTCATCACAGGCACATCTATTCTATAATCCCTTACCTAAATCTATTATCCATGATAATTAATCCCGCATCTGTGCCACTATTTCGGCAGCCGCATCTTTTGGAGAATCCGCATTGTAGATACTGCGTCCGACAATCACCCAATCCGCGCCCGCGTTTATCGCGTCAGCCGCACTCCCGCCCTGTGCACCGACACCAGGCGAGATGATAGAAAGTTCACTGCCGATTATGCTTCGTATCTCACTTACACGCTCCGGGCGCGTTGCAGGAGCAACTACACCGGACGCACCGCCCTCAAGTGCCATTTTTGCAATACTTTCAGCGACCGGACGGAAAAACTCGACACCACCGGGGTGGCTCATCTCTGTGACCACGTAGATATCTTTTCCGCTCACCTGTGCAGCATTCACGCACGCATCAAGGCTGTCCTGCCCTGTGAAACCGTGTACAATAACAGCATCCGCGCCGGCTTTGAATACCTGTTCGCATATCAGGCGGTCGGTGTTCGGGATGTCAGCGACTTTGAAATCTGCGATTACAGGCGCGTATTTCGCGAGATCTTTGACAATGCCAAGTCCTGTCGCAAGGACAAGCGGATAGCCAACTTTTATTGCATCCACGTATTCAAAGACGTCCTGTGCGATCCTGAGTGCGCTTTTTTTGTCTGTGACATCAAGTGCGAGTATGAGTTTGGTGTTTTTTTTCATTTGATTCTCCTTTTGTGAGTTAGTGGTTTTTGTCCATAAATTCTTATCCCATCTTTTTAGCTGTTTCTACACAGCGCCGTCAGCGCACAAACTCAGGAATATTCACATACAGGTGCCGATGTCAAAGAGAACGGGTGAGAAAGATATAGCAATTAACCGAAAGTAATGAAATCGGAGCATCAGTTCCTGCCGCAGGCGACGTATCCCAATGCTACCAAACCTATAATTCTCTCAAATTTCATCAATTTGTCCACAATTTTTCAGAAATAGTGAACCAATTGGGTGCTCTGCCCACTGCAATTAACATACATATATATTTCATAAACTCCAATAACAATAGCAATGTACAGGTTATGAGGTAAATGACATGTCTGAAATAAAAAATTTTGTGTTAAGAGATAAGAAGGGAAATGAACATGGTGTATTCACCGGGAAACAACCAAGACAAGCAGCCCTTAAAGCCGCAAACAAGGATAAAGGTACAAAGTCCAAACCTGTGACCCTTAGACTGCGAGAGCGTGGAACCAAGAAAGTCCATGTTTTCAATGGATGGAAAGAGATCGTTGATGCACCAAAAAACAAGCCTGCTTGGATGGCTGATAAAATCAATAAGCCTTTCGTGAAAAAAGTTGGTATCGAAAAACTCGAATGAGTTTAGGATATTTTTTTATGTGAAATTAGACCCATTGTGGGTGATGGGTCTACCTTTTTTATCACTTTAACCCAAGTTTATAAGGAATCATTATATTTGACAACATCATCCAAATCAATCTCATACCAGTTTCCTGTAACATAATGTGCTTTAATGATGTTTCCATTACCAGTTTTCTTTAGCATACTCTGAAACCGGTATCTTGAGTTGATTCTTGCACATAGATACAGGCAACAACCTGAGAACATGCATTGTATCAATGGCTTTCCCAATGCTTCCACTGGAATTCATTCCTTGATCGAAAACAAGAATCATGTCCTAATATAGTACTTTAATTTCCTCAAGATGCTCACAGATATCGTCTATTAATTCATGGAATTATTTTGAATCATGTTTGTTTGCAGGATAACTTATAAAGTCAGGTTACACTAAAGTTTTATTGTATGCAACAATTGACAAAATTCTGATGACAATCGCAATGCTCCAATTTGCAAGCATATTTTTCCGTATATACATTTGAAGTTTATGCCGCAAGTTATATATGTGGTAATAGATATGTGTTGCTGTGTTAAAAATATAATATAAATTTATATTAAATTTAGTAGTATATTATTAAGTAAATATACTTGTCATTCTAAATATCACTTTAAGGGGAGTGGTGATGAGATTGATGATTCTTTCAGATAAGGCAAAGTTCTATGGGTTATGGACAGATGGCTATCATAAAAAGTGAAGACTTTATTTTATTCATATTTGCAGTAATTATTCTAGCAACAAAAACAAAAAATGCAGTTGATTTGACATGAATTTCTTTAGAAATTAAATTAATGTAAATTGCATATTTATACGAACAATTCGTGTGATTTCATATAAACGATGTGGATTTTATTTGGGTGATGGATATGAATTTAGAAATGGTGAACAATAGAATTGATAATTGGGATGCTGCGAAGATCGCTTTTTATCTTAAAAGGAAGGTGGATGAGTTATGATATACAAAACAATGATAAATATAAAATATAAGATGAAACTGTTTTTGCCAACTCTGCTGTTTGAGGTGGTGGCATGAACATAAGTAGAATATTGATACTGGTGTTACTCAGTACATTTGTACTTAATGTAGGATTAGGAACTGCTTTGCAATCCACGATGACATTAAATAATGGTACGGTAATGTCATATGTCTATGAGGCTGAGATTGATGATGGCAGTGCAATTAATTTTGTTGCAAGCAGTGTAGATCTTGCAAGTGAAGAATATATTCTGCACAGTGTATATTCAAGTGTGCCACCCACGATTGATGGATTGTTAAGCCTTAATGAATGGGGAGAACCGGAAATTGTTGACACGTTGAGTTACACCAATGATTCAGTTAACTATGAAACACATGATCTGTTCGTGTATTTCATGAACGATAATAATTACTTGTATATTGCTGCAAAAATTGCAAACGATGACTATGAATCTGATCTGAATGGAGATTGGGATGTAATTGAAATATGGTTCGATGGGAACAATAATGGAATAATTGAACCGGGTGAAGATATAAAACGGTTTACAAATCTTTTATACGAAGATTGGTTCTATGAGGGTGAATCAGAGGGCTATTATAATTGGAGTTCAGATGCAACGTTAGATGGCGAGGGTGTTGCAAGTCATTCAAACCAGGCTATTGGTGATTATATTTATGAGTTCAAAATTCCATTGAATTCAGGTGATGCTCATGATCTGGCAATAACATCTGATAGTACAATAGGATTACACATTAGATATTCTGAATACTATTATGATTCAACCGATGAAAGTTGGATATGTGATGGAACCGAGGATGGTTGGCCAAATAATGATGACCAGTTCAATGGTTCAAATTATGGGACATTGAAGTTGAACTCATCTTTGACTCCGCCCGGCTATATGGAAGAATTGGTATCAATAACCGGACCTCAACCTAACCCGATCATCTGGAATGCATCCAACTTTGATGGTTTTAAGTACAATTCAAGCGACATCCAGAGCACAGAAACACTCACCATTGCTCCATTTACACTTCATGGACCTGATATAGATCGAACAATAGAAGCCGGTAAACTAACATATACCACATCGTTTATTTTGAATGAATATCCC
>DQIO01000278.1 GCA_020793555.1 Methanosarcinaceae archaeon
TAGAAATGCGATAAATGTAGGTCTTCCGCTCATGGAAGCAAATGTAGAGTGCAACGAAGGCGACACTGTTGAGATCGATCTTCAACAGGGAACTGTAAAGGTCAAGGACAAGACCTTCAAAGGCAACAAACTGCCGGAATTCCTGCTTGATATGCTCACAGACGGCGGTCTTGTGGCGCACCGAAAAGCAGAACAACAGCGAAATGGATAACGACCAAACATCGTCAATCACATCATCCATGACCAATAACGCAACGCAGATAATCCAATACAGGTGCACATGATATTTCCTGATGAATACAAGAATGTTGGAGTAACCAGCATACATCCGAATGATGCCAAAGGCAACAAAGTATATTTTTTATCGGACTACATAATCTCAGAGCCAAAACTGGATGATGGCACAATCGGGTATTCACTATACCAAGTAACAAAAAGCGGTAATGGACTCCTGCAAACCGCTGAATCGATCGAAACCATCGCATCCGGTAAACAAATCATAAAGTACAAAAAAGAACTTAACATTAAAAACCGTTCGCTCTTGATAGAGACTGCATCACAACTCTGCAAAGGAGATGTGAACACCGTCATCTTCACAGGAGTTGACAAGCATGTAACATTCGTACATGCCCCCGACCTGTCAAGCATCATTGAGATCGAGATCGTTGATGTTGTACCGCCCGAACCTTCATGGCTCACACATGTTGTCAGAAGGCTTGAAACAAGCGGAATCTTCGGTGATTTCGGTGTGCTGTTCAGTGAAAATGTCATAGACCTCAAACAATTCGAAGGTGAAGACACAGTATTCCCATGCACAGCATCAGGACTCAAGGGTAAGTACCTTGACTCCGACATCATCACAAAAAACGGCTCACTGGTCGTTGGATGCGAGATATCGAGAACCCTGATCGAATCCCGATTTCCCGAACTTGAATACACGCTTGTGAACATTTGTCCATTCAAATCCGATATATTCAAACCCACAAAACCTTTCATAACAAGATGCTGCCGCTCTGAAAAATCAGGACTTGTCACCATCAATGATGTCGAGGGAGTAGTGGTACACTGGGGTGCGTCCGAATTCGAGGTTGCAGAGGCGATAAGGGATCTGGTTTTGCATGTCAAAGAGCAGGGTTGAACTGCTTAATGCTATTGTTACTACTACTAAAAATACTACCACCACTACTATTTGCACAAAAAAACCGGCGCAACCATATGCGCTTTAGCGCGGCACGTTCCCACATCACCACCAAAACAATATCCATTCGGCTCAGATGAATGGTCATATAAATGAGAACATAAGATGATTGGACACAGACCCAAAATATAGTTATTTCGATGAAGATGAAACAAATATTCACCGCAAAGTGCGCAGAGAACGCAGAGTTGTTAACTGGTTTCCAACCCTCTTTGCGCCCTCTGCGCCCTCCGCGTTCTCTGCGGTTCATTGTAGTCATATGCGATTGGTTTCTTGTAATAAGGACCATATACAAACGCGAATTAAACACATTTTAACTGGAATCGTTGTCTTTAAAAAAAACACGATGATTGGTGTGACAGATAATGGAATGTGCTTATCTATTGATTAGTCATAAAACGCGCCGCTTGCAGCGTGTTGTTGCATGGGCTTCGAATCCATCTTAACAAACTCTTAATTTTATTATGAACATAATCCAACCATAAATCTAATCTAATCTAATCTAATCTAATCTAACCATAATCATAATCACATGGAATAAGTGAATATCATGAAACTTGCAATTATCGAAGGCGACGGAGTCGGGAAAGAAGTGATCTCCGCAGCAGTGGAAGTGCTTGATGCACTTAGTCTTGAGATTGAAAAAGTGCTGCTTGAACTCGGCTACGACAAGTGGGAGAGAACCGGTGCCGCGATTACGGATGAAGATATCACTACACTGAAAGAATGCGACTGCGTTCTTTTTGGCGCAGTGACAACACCTCCTGACCCCAATTACAAAAGCGTGCTCCTGACGATCAGAAAAGAACTCGATGTCTACGCAAACATACGACCCATAAAACCGCTTGCCGGTATTAAAGGTGCAACAGGCAGGAATGATTTTGATTTTGTCATCGTGCGGGAGAATACCGAGGGCATGTATTCAGGTATCGAAGAACTGCATGACGATGTCTCATATACAACGAGAGTCATCACGCACAAAGGTTCAAAGCGGATAGCCGAATATGCCTGTAAACTGGCAAAACAGCGACAAAACAGGGTTACCATTGTTCACAAATCCAATGTACTCAAATCAGACAAACTCTTTTTGGAGACATGCCGCAGTGTTGCAGACGATGCAGGAATCACACATAACGACATGCTGGTAGATTCAATGGCATACAGCCTGATAACATCCCCACAAAAATATGATGTTGTAGTAACAACCAATCTTTTCGGGGATATATTGAGTGACATGTCCGCCGCACTTGTCGGAAGTCTGGGACTTGCACCGAGTGCCAATATCGGTGAAAGATACGCATTTTTTGAACCCGTGCACGGAAGTGCACCCGATATTGCGGGAAAGGGAATCGCAAATCCAATTGCAGCGATACTTTGCGTGAAAATGATGATGGAATGGAGAGGAGATACAAAAAGCGCTTCACTTGTGGAAGATGCTGTGAACCATGTGATTGGACAAGGTATCATAACACCCGAACTTGGCGGAACATCATCTACCAAAGATGTTGGGCATGCCGTTGCTGAATATATAAAACTGCAACAAGAACGTTAATCATATCAAAATGCGAAAAGGCAGTTCAAGCCAATCGTGGACTTGAACATAGATCTACCTGTGCACCGCCATTTGCTTCTATCAACTTATACCAAGCAGTGATGCAACACCTGATGTCGTGACCACTGCAGCCACTCCCGATATCCAAACCATTATCACAAAATCGGTTGTTGCGCTAAGCATATTGCCACCATCAACAACACGTATCAAAATAGCTGACAGTAATGAATGTGCGATCATAATAAACAACACCATGAGTGACAACGTCTCAATGCTCCCAACATCGGTATAAATTACCATACCCATCGACATTCCAGACGGCATATCCACACTTGAGAACATACTCTGCATCAAGTCCAAAACACCAAGCGAGATATACATCGTAAATCCAATTCCACCGGTTAGACCATACAGCACACCGACCAGACTTGATGCTGATTGATATCGCTTTTTTCTAAGGGTCACAATCCGGTGAAAATTTGTAGCAATAATATCCCCAATGACTTCCGGTTTACCGCCAAGGTG
This sequence comes from Methanosarcinaceae archaeon, assembly GCA_020793555.1. Lineage (GTDB taxonomy): Archaea > Halobacteriota > Methanosarcinia > Methanosarcinales > Methanosarcinaceae > Methanovorans. Next base: position 3,276 of record DQIO01000278.1, read on the forward strand.
TGTTGCTTCAACAAACATAACGCTAAAACGCTGGATAAGATTGCTGCCTGTGCTCGCTGCAAAAAGATGCCATGACTCAATTTTGTCAATCCTTGTTGATAATCTTCTATACAAATTATTCACATCATGTGTCAGTGGTCCAAAATCGTGTGCACGCAACGCTTTGAGTGCCTCATCCACCAGACCACCCCGTGCACCGGCAGAACTTCCAAGTGAACGGATGAACGAAGGAAAATTCTCATCCCTGCGCCTGATACCTTTCTCTATTTTTTTTGCAATATAACCTGTATAAACAAGAGGTGTAAAAACCATTGCAACCGCAATTGGAACTTCGATCTCGCCATAAAGATAAACAATAATCCCCACAACCAGACATCCTACAAGGGATATGGGGATCGAACGGTTCAACTTCAATTGATCATCTGTCATTATTCCTGTTTGTTGCCATATTGGATCCATTGGGACCTTGCTTTTTGCAAATACCACCATGACCAAATCTGTAGCAATAAATGTAGCAACAACAATACTCATAAGCAAAATTGCATCCATACCGGTAATAACCGGCATAATAACTGCAAAAGATGCCAAAAATATAAGAGACATGACCATCGATACAAATAATTCCTTGATCATCTCAATAGCATAAAGAGAACCTTCGTACATGGATTCGTATTCATTCATCACAACATTTTGCTCAGCACTCAAAAAATCATTAACATCCTCACCAGACTGCAAACCATGTGCAAACCTGTCAAGAAAATCCTCATAAAGAATGGATGGTGTACGTTTTGATATGAACTTGCAGGCTTCTGCAAGACTCATGTTCCACACAGTTACCAGATTATAGATCTTTATAGTCTCTTCTGCAAGTCGCTTGTAATCTTTGTTTTCCGAAACTATCCTGATAATATCCAGTCTTGGTGTTTGTGCTGTTGCTATTGCACCCATTTGTGTGATATAATAGTGCATATTATTGTCAATTTCTGCAGCTTTGCCATCTGCAATTGATATCGGATAATATACAGCAAATAGGATACAAATTACCGGAAGCAGTGCAGGTATGTACTGAGTAGGACCAACAAAAAGTGTAGGGAGTAATGCATATAAAATAAACGAAAAGACAAAACCAAAAACAATAACAGGTATTGCAAATCGTTTTATGTAAGACATCGGCTCCATATCAATGCTATGAAATGCCTTTTCGTAATTCATATATGATCACCTTATACAGCGAATGGCAACCCATCGACACCATGTCGATAGAAATTCACCAGGATGTCATTCACTTCGTAATAATCATCAATACCACGTGAACGCATCTCTTCCAATATCCTTGAACGTAAGAACATATCCTCGTATATCGTCCGTTTGTCCTCATATCCCAATTTTGTAGCGATCTTGTCTTCAAGAATGAAACTGTTGTTCAAACCCCTGAATGCGTGCGTATCCGTTTCAGGATCCCACTGGAATACCGCCCTTGTGACCACACCGCCGGCTTCTTCATAATATCCTTCGATCTCATCAATTGAGATGCATCGCCTAAGGAACTGTCCTTTTCGATAAACTGCCTGCAATATCATACCAACATTAAGATTATCGATAAAAGTCACAGGAACATTGATCGGGTCACCAGTTAAACGCTGGATCATCTTTGTTATTGCCGATGCGTGGAATGTGGCCAAAACAGGGTGTCCTGTCTGCATACCCTGGAATGCTACCGCTCCTTCAACACCTCGAATCTCACCAACAATGATATAGTTTGGTCTTGAACGCAACGCCGCCTTAAGCAACGTAAATGTATCTACTCTTGAATCAGGGGGACCGTCTTCACGGGTGATCAACTGTTGCCATACAGCCTGTGGCGGCTGAACCTCAGCCGTATCTTCAGTGGTATAAATTTTTGATTTTGGATTCACAAAAGACAGACATGCATTCAACATTGTTGTTTTACCGCTTGCCGTCTCACCACTAAAGAATATACTCATACCATTTTCAAGTAACATCCACATGTAAGCTGCCATATCACAATTAAAAGCACCCCAGTTAATAAGCTGAATAACACTCACAGGTACTTCACTGAATTTACGCATCGTGAAACTGCTTCCACGCCGACTGATATCGGGACTGTAAATAATGTTAATACGTGAACCATCAGGCAATGCACCATCAGCAATAGGCTTTGCATCACTTACAGGACGACCGATTCGCTCACTCATACTGCGAAGCCATTGATCAAGTCCTGCCTCATCACCAAAAGAAAGATCTGTTTCCGTCATGCCCAATATCTTGTGAACAATGAACACACCACTGACACCTATACTGTGGATATCTTCGAGATACGGGTCTCGGATGATGGGTTCTATAGGTCCCGATCCAATAATATTTCGCTCAATGTAATACAGTATTTTGTTGTACTCTAACTGATCAAGTGGTACAATTTTTTGTTTAGGAATAAACTTCTGCACAAATCCCTGTTTTTCGTTTTCATCCGGAAGATCCCCACCGACACCGACATCAACCGATTCATTAAGCAATTTTATGATCAGGTTCTTGAGTCCCTCTTCCCCTTCCGGGACCGGCTCTCTTGAAGATTTTTCAAGTATTTCACTCATAATTAGATCATATTTTCTTTTTTCATTCGGAGTGAGTTTTGGTTCAATGGTATAATAAAAAGCTTCACCCAGTTCTGCTGTACCATAAAGGTGAATAAATACCGGATCTCCTACAGGAAGAATTAGATTGACATTCTCCACTTCAAGATCTTTCGACAACTTCACAACAAATTCAGGAGTTGATCCTGTCTTTTGCCTGAACTCATTTATGTAGACTCCAAGGTGCGGATTTCTTTGCAGTGCTTTTTGGAATTCGGGGTCCATATTATACTACCTTCCAATTTTGTGTTTAACCGACCGCTGCAATCTCTACAACAAGACCAACCTTTGGCTCGATCCTAAATCCTATCATCTGTCCCACAGGACCCTTGGCTCCTGTGAACTTATTCACAATAACTGTACGTTTGACCTCGTTAGCCATTGGTTTTACTTTCAAGCTTATGTAAATCTCACATGAAGAGCGAAACATAGAAGTTACATCTTCACTTAGCTGGCTAGGCTCGACAGTCAAAATTATGATCTTTCCCATTCCATTCAGTTTTTTGAAAAATGAGATCAGATCAAGACTTTTTTCATTGTCCACACTGTATTTTATTAGCGAGGAAATTGTATCAATGATAATAATATCATTTTCGAACAATTCCTGTGCAGTCATCAGACGTTCGATGAAATCGATCCTTGATTTTGCAGCTTGAACTAAGGGAATAACAGGAATGAAAAGCAAACTTCCGTTTAATAAATAAGGAGCAATTGGATAATCAAGCGAATACATTTGGTTTATGAATCCTTTTGTTGTCTGCTGTGTTGATATGAACGTTACACTGTGTTCGTTCTCCAACAATCCAAAGATCATACGCTGACATATCGTACTTTTCCCAGCACCGCTACCTCCTTCCATGACCACTAAAGAGCCAGTAGGGAAACCACCTCCAAGTTTGCGGTTAAATTCATCTCGGGGAATCTCAAAGGAACTAACGTTAACCACTGTGACTACCTCTTTTTATCATTTTTTTCATGTTTTAAATCTCATCGAATCGGACTTACCATTTTCTGTGACCACACAAACACTGTGATCACCTGGACTCAATGGGCTTGTCGTTACGTTTATAGCAAGAACATCCCCAGGTCTCCATATCACATACCCATCCAATACAACTGCATTCATATTTTCCGGTGGAATCAGTATACCATCCAGAACAAGATTTACATAATCAATGTTCAACTCGGATTTCCCCGTATTCTTGGCATAAAACGTATAATATTCACTATTCCACGGTACCATGTCTGGATCATTGATTATCGTAATGTCAGTCCTCAACTGGTCTGATATAACTTTACTGCTTGCAGATGTTGCCCCTGATATAGATTGGACATTCACTGACAAAACAGAAACAACGCCCATTGCCAATACAATCGCAACTATGAAGAATATCATGTGAGTTATGGCAGTTTCGGCCTGTTCATTTTTATAAATTGAGCGTGAGAATAACATTGTCAGACCTGTAGACCTGTTAATTATATTAGATTACATTACATTACATTACATTATGTAAATGATTGATATAAAGTTGATTGTTTTAATTTTTAAATATTATTTTATTGTATATATATTGTTAAACAGCTCCGATTCAAATTCGAATTAACTCACAGTGTATGTATCATAATCTGACACACCATTCTCTGTTACTACTTTAACCCTGTGTGAGCCTGCACCTGAAAGCCCTGTTACACTTAGTGTTTTTATCTCATCAGGCGTCCACGTTATCGTAGTCGGTAAAAAAGTACATGATTGTATTGTACCATCAATTAAAATGTCCAATTCATCTGACCTTAAAGTTTCACTTCCCGTATTTGAGATGGATACTGTAAGATCATATGATGTGGAAGAACCCGTAGGATTTGAATAATCTATCAAAATGTCGGTCTGCAAACGTTTGATCTGCATCTCATTTTTCTCATAGGATGCATCATCCACAATGTCTTCTGAAGCACTTATTACTACATAGGATGTTGTTCCAAGAATCATTGCCGATAAAAAGAAAATCGCAACAACAACAGTGGTTTCAAATCCCATACAATTCCTCTAAACCGTGCTTGACTTTTGACATTTCCCGATCAATTGTGCTTAGCATGTTCTTGTCGATCTTACGTCCACATAGCCTCTCTATAAACAGGAGAGATTTTGTGTGATCTTCAGGAAGCAGTCTCCATGTCGGTTTTTCAACATAGTAGTCTATGCCCCGTGCATAAGCCATTATTTTAAAACGTACATCTTCACTGATCCACCCAATATCTACATAGTAGTCAAGTGCATCCATGAGATTGTTCCTTCCGACACGTTCCATCAAAAATTCGATCCAGTTAAGCAATACAACAACACTCATCGGGTCACCTTTTATGGAATCCAGACGTACGATAGGATAACCGTCTTTTGTTTTGATTTCGGTAACATTGTCTTGTACGGAATTTTTTTTATCTTCCTCTTCATTTTCCGAAGACTCCACGACTGCTTTTTGTGCCATCTTTGAAAAGTCGGTCTTTTCCAGATCATCTACCCTTGTCGAAATATTGCTTGTGGTCTCTGCCAGATCGACAATGTTCTGATCAAATTGTTCGGTTCTTTGAGATAGTTCATCTGTTTTTGAGGACATGGTTTCTATGCTTTCGTGCAGAATCACCATTGCATCTGCAAATGCATCGATCTTTGTCTCAATGTCACTAATCTTTACATCGGTTTCTGGGGATACCTCTGGCATTTCAGTACGCTGTGACAAAACATCAAGTTCGTTCTTTAACATGACTGCCATATCACCAAACTCGGTCATGCGCGTTTCCACTTTTTCAAAACGCTCAATATTCTCGCGTCCATTTTCGGCTTCGCCAACAAATGGATTTACCTGATTTGAAACAATTTCATAAAGAGACAGGAGTTCAAGTACACTCTGGTCGATCTTCTCAACCGTCTTCTTGACTTCTTCGCTTTCCCGCTGTACCATTGATATGTTTACATCAACTTTCGACAGTCTGCCTTCAATCTCACTGATCTTTTTGGCATTCTCTTCTGCCATCTGATTATTAGCTGGTTCACTTGCCTGCCCCGTAGGCGAACTCATACCAGGTGGACCTCCACCCATATCAGGCGGACCACCTGCCGTTAAATCGGGAACTCCGCCCATACCTGGTGGACCCTCACCAAATGGTGAAGGTTCTGCGGCAAATGGTGGCGCTCCCCCACCATTGTTACCTTTTTTACTGAATGCCCCAGTCAACTTCTTTAGTTTATCAGCAATCCCAGACATATTTTCACTTATAATAATATAATGGTATGATATAAAATATAAATAAACAATAATAGTATATGCATATCCTTATATATAAATGTTTAAAAAAATGTACCATGAACGTGTTTTATAAATACTGTCCATGGACATATGGGAATTTTGAATGTTTTCTATTGTCAATCAAGCTGCCAAATGATACTAACACAAACATTAAACCTGTGTACACCAGGACAACTAGAAGTGGAGAAGGCACCCCATATCCAAAAATGACAAAATCATAGATACGCATAAGGTTTGCAATTGTTGCCATAATTCCACCAAGTCCTAATGCAACCAAAAAACCATTTGTCATCCAATACATGGGATTATTTGAAATTTTTTCAATACTAAGTACTATTGACAAAAGTGTAAGTGTTATCCACAACTTGAAAATAATCAGACCTATCCAACCCTGCGTTTCAACAATGTGACGTGCAAATGGATTTGCTTCTGACAATATTCCACAAACATTCATCATATATGCACCTGTAAATCCATCCCCAATTCCAAAAGTAAAAAAAACTAATGATGCAAGCAAGAATTGAATCTTTTGTTTGCTATTGAACTTGAAAATACTTTTTTTATTGTTTGATCTGACAATATATGACAATATTTGGAAAATACTGATATTAGCACGTTCACAGGTCGCAGTTTTTTGTTCCACATTTACATTACAGTCACTCATGATTAAGCCCTCATAAATTGCCGATAAATTGTTCATTTATACAAAATTGGCAATAAACATCGTACAATTGAATAGTTGTATGAACCCATACTTCAATCAAATGGACGTATTTTCCACGAGTGTGAACATGAAACATATATCCGCAGGCGTATTTTTAAAACAAATATTTTTTAGCAAACGTTGAATAATGGCAGATGATTGTGTTTTTTAACGATTGTGTACAAATATTGTAGAATAATGTATGGACATATTATGTCGAAAGTGGTTAGGGTATATGCTCAATGTACGATATACCATATACACAATACAAAAATAATATTTGTTGGACATCTAAAACTGCTATCAACAAAAATAGTACAAAATTTACATACGTGTGGTGTCGAATTAAAGTGTTTGTAGCACGTACTTTTACCAAACTGTCGGAATAAAATAAAAATCGAAAAAAAAAAAAATAGTGCTTAGAATAGTTCTAAAAACTGTGTTGAATGTTTAAAAATAGAAAAAAAAAGAAAGTAAAACTTACTTTCTTCTACTTACAAGATAAAGAGCTGCAATTGCTCCGATTGCAGATATAATTCCAAATCCTGGCACAGATGCATCCTCTTCTGATTCAGTCTGTGCTGGCTCATCTGGTTCTGTTGTTGTTGGTTCTGTTATTGTTGGTTCTGTTGTTGTTGGTTCTGTTGTTACAGGTGCATCAGCTGGTTGTGAACCCGAGAAGTATGAATTCGGGTGACATGCACTACATTTCATATCATCTTTTGACTTTACACCAACAATTTCATATGAGTGAAGATCATCGACTTGGTGACATCTTACACACTCCGGAACAATGATTATTTCATCATCCATGTGACATGCTACACATGTTACATCTGGAATGTGAATGTTGTGCGGTACCTGAGATGCAGAAACATTACCATCTCCGGGTCTGTGACAGTTATAACATGCCTGCTCGTCTGTCTCATTTCCGTGAACAGATGCCACATTATCATTTACGTGACATGCTTGGCACACAATATCCATGTCTGCAGTTTTAACGGGTTTCACAACATCAGGAGCCGTGCTGTGACATTTCGTACAACTTTCAATTTCGCCACCGTGATCCATAATCAGGTCCCTGTGGCAGTGTGCACATACGCTTTCTGCAAGAGCACTGTTGTGTACACTTTCAAGTCCCTGGTGACAATAGGAACAATCTTCTGTCACTACTTTGCCTATGTGAACCTCATGTATTGGTCCATTGTGACAATTTTCACATTGCGGAATTGCAATCGAAAGTGTCTCACCATGGCAAGCCACACATGTCACTGGTCTTCCAGCGTGTATTGTGTGAGGATTTGCGGCGTGACATGCAGACGTACAATCCACATCCATCGCATCCAAAGTGGTGACTGAAAAGCCCTCCTCTGCAGATGCAGGAATCGCTAACATAGCAACAAGAAGTGCTATCAGCGAAATAAATATCAGTTTTCTCATTTTAAATACCTCTCTGATTTAACATATTGAATAATGTGATAGTGAGTAACACAATCATATTTTACTTTTTCCATATTAATAGGCGGATTTTTTAATACAGATCATTCAGGTCAATGATGACGTATGAAGCTATTATTACTTCATAATTGTTTGCATATTTTATGCAAATGTTATTTATTCGACACATCATATTTTGAAAATCCCATTTGTTGGAATACCCACTTGTTTGATGACAAAGTTGTTTAAAAGGATTGCGATTTTAACCTCTTGACGAAAGGATGATTTTAAATTGATTGAAACAGTGTAATTGGTGATCAATTTGTCACGTAAAAAGAATTTTGAAAAAACCCTATATTCCGATAAAGATGGAATACGATTCGCAACACCAAAGATTGTTGCACAATATCGAGCAAAACGTTTAAAGTGCAAACGACTAGCTGACATCAGTTGCGGCATTGGTGGACAAACGATATTCTTTGCAAAAGAATGTGATTTTGTCTATGCTGTGGAGATAGATCCAAAAAAAATCGAATACGCAAAGAAAAACTGCGAACTTCACGATATTGATAATGTCGAATTCATCTGTGGAGATGCACTGTCACCAGAGGTAATTGAGCAGATCCCAAAAGTAGATGTTGTGTTCTCAGATCCTTCCAGACCTGCCAAAGAAAATAAACGCAAAGTGATAAGTCTTGAACCTGGAATTCCAAAAGTCATATCTGCGTACTCCGATAAAACCCATAACTTTGCATTTGAAGCACCGCCCCAGATGCCACCAAAACGCATTCAATTTGATTGTGAGCGCGAATATTTGTCCCTAAATGGACAACTCAATCGCTTGACATTATATTTTGGAGAACTGAAACAATGCGAGCGCTCAGCCATATCACTGCCGGATGGTGCACATATCAATTCAACTGATGCAACAGGTAAAAATTGTGGAACTTATGACATAACAGAAGTGTCACAACTAAGAACGTATGCATACGAACCTGACCCATCTTTGGTTAAATCAGATCTTCTGTCCCAGTTTGTAAAATCCACCGAAAATAAAATGGATGACATAAAACATGTTGAGCTATTTACAATCGATAAAAAAAGATTGCTCCTCACATCTGATACAATATTGAAAAACCCAATGCTGAAAAACAATTATTTGGTCATGCAAGTTACTGAATTTAAACCAGAGGTCATAAATTCAACATTAAAAAAGCATGATGTGGGTAAAGTTGTACTCAGAGCAGGAGTTGACCCTGCCGACTACTGGACCATAAGAAATGAAATTGAAAATGGGTTAAGTGGCAAAAAAACCATACACCTTTTTGTAAAGGATAGAACTGCAATACTCTGTGAGATTATATAATATGGAATTCACATGACACAAGTACACTGCATGCCCCTAAACTAATATTGAGTCAAAACCGTGATGGAGCCAGTGTCGTGCCAAGTGTCGGATTATGAAGGGCATAGATCATATGCCACAATTTCAATTTTCCAAATTCCAAAATGACCGATAGGTTTCTACACAACGCCGTCGCCATATTGCGAACAAACCTAGCGGATTCAAGTAACATATTATGTATTTGTATAGCTGGTTTCGATAACTCACTTTCCGAATCATTTGTTTTATAAT
>DQIO01000277.1 GCA_020793555.1 Methanosarcinaceae archaeon
TAAACTTAAACTTAAACTCACAACCAACCATTATTATCAATTTACACATAAGGACATGACCCAAATGAAGATCAACAGACCAAGAGGAACAAGGGACTTTTTGCCCGAAGTTACTGCACGCAGGAGACATGTCGAAAACAAGATGCGAAGCGTGGTCAAAAACTGGGGATACAGCGAGATCATAACGCCAACCTTTGAGAGTCTGGACCTGTTCACCCTAAAATCAGGTGAAGGCATTATCGGTGAATTGTACAATTTTACAGATAAAGGCGACAGGGAGATGACACTTCGTCCCGAACTGACCGCACCTGTTATGCGCATGTATGTAAATGAAATGCAGGCGACACAAAAACCTCTCAAGTTGTTCTATTTTGAGAACTGTTTCAGATACGAACGTCCACAAAAAGGACGGTTCAGGGAATTCTGGCAGTTTGGTGTAGAAGTAATTGGTAGCAGCAGGTCGGATGCAGATGCAGAGGTCATCGCGCTTGCTACGAACATGCTTGATTCAGCCGGAATAAAAGGCGACCTGCATGTTGGACATCTTGGTATCATACGCCACATATTAAGTGTGCTGGAAACCGAACAGCAGAGTCAGATAATGCGGCTTGTTGACAAAAAGGACGATACCGGTCTGGATGATTATCTGGAACAGATCAATGCACCTGCCGACCTTCGGCGGAATCTTCTTGAACTCATCTGTTTGACCGGAAATGATGCTGTCGAAAAAGCACGCGCGGTCATAGGCAACATACCTGAACTTGACACATTTAAGGAACTGCTTACACTTCTTGATGCCCACGGGATCGAGTACAATGTGGATTTCGGCATTGCCAGAGGACTTGATTACTACACGGGCATGGTCTTTGAGATATATGCTGAAGGACTCGGTGCACAAAATCAGGTCTGCGGCGGCGGTTCATACAACCTGATCAAACTGTTTGGCGGCGGAGATGTACCGTCAACCGGATTTGGAATTGGGTTTGACCGCATAATGGAAATATGTGAGGTCAAAGCAGATGAAACAAAAAAGATTGTTGTAATTTCAACCGATTCAACCCGACTTGATGCGATCAAGGTCGCAAATGAACTCCGACGCGTTGCACCTGTCTATCTTGATATTATGAAACGCAACTTCAAGGCGCAAATGTCCTATGCAAATTACATTGGCGCTGATTATACAGTGATAGTCGGTGAGCGCGAACTTGAAGCAGGAAAGGTCACGCTCAAAGATATGGAATCGGGTGAACAGTCACTCATAAGTGTGGATGAAGTAATCCAGACAATTCATCCGGACATATCTGGAAAGGATATTACCAACAAACGTTGGTAATAACTGTGGTTCAAAAACTATCCTGACTTTTATTTGTTACCATGAAAACATCCCGCAGATCACTGATTACTGACGAGGCCGCAGCCGATGCTCTCCCTATGAGGTTCACGGTTGCTGCGATACTTATTGCTATTATTGGAATTCTCATTGCGTCATCCGTTCTTGATCTGATGTCAACTGCGCGCACGCATGAGGCACAGGCCGAGATATCAAAAGTTGTATCCAATGCCGAACAAATGTCGGTGCGCGGGGCTGGCAGCGTGGTTACACTTGACATCGATATCCCGCATGATGTCACTGTTATACTTGGCGCGCTGCCGAAAGATGAAGGTGAATGGCCGCGCGATGCCGGCAATTACTATATCCGGTCCGGCAGCGAACGCAAGGTGTACGAGACAGAGGCGGCATTTTCAAATTTTGAGATGGACGGTGCGGTTGAACTCTCAGAGGGTCCGCACATGTTGACGCTTGAAAGTGTTTACAATTCCGATTACGGACGGGTATTTGTTCTGGTTTATGAAACAAAAGATGGCGGGGTGGTTTAAGTTGAGAAAAACTCGAATAAATATAATTGACGACCAGTCCGGCTGGATAGATTTTACTCTTTCCAAAATAGCAATGATAATTGCAAGTGTGATCATCATTGCCGCTGCATTCCAACTGGCAGCCGATTTCAAGGATATGGGGCGTGAAAACGAACTGGGGGTTATCGCATTGGATTTCAAGTCTGCTGTGGACAATGTGGGGAGTGATACTTTTGACGCAGGTGTTGTGCGAACATATTCATTTGACACAGAAAGGTTCAGTTTTGACAACGATTTTTATGATGTCAATGCATCCATCTCAGGCGAGTATGTGAGAATGACTGCCACAGCAAGTGGCGGCAGATCCATACATGCCGTCAAACCGCTCACGTTCAGGGTGCTGCCATTCAATGAAAGCACACTCCAAAGTGAACTTGCAGGCAGTTTTGGTCATGACGGCACAGTGGATGATCCTATTGTCAGCGACTACACAACGGTTGTGGATGTTCTGTCACAAACGAGCGCAAATGAAGTAATGTTAAATACAAGCATGGATGTTTACATCCAAAAAACGTTTATATGTATAAATACTGGCAATGGGGTAAACAAACTTGACTATGTCCTTGTTCATCAATGACGAGCGCGGTGTGCTCGAACCGCAGAACGATCTATTTGCTACTGCACTATTGGTTATCGGGTTTGTGGTATTTGCGGCTATCATGTCCAAAACGTACCTGACATACGATGAAAACTCATTCGCTCTTGAGAATTACGAAGAAGCCTCAAGGATCGCACAGGCAATTGCCTCTGATGAATTGCTTCACAACACGCGCTCGGGCATCCTTTCTGCATCAGTGCTTGACAGGATAAGCACTCCGGCAAGTGATGAAACTATGCGTGATATGTTGTTTTCGAGTTTTTCAGGCAATTTCGATTTTTCGGTTGAGATCGCAACCGATGATGAAAAACACCAGTGGACGATCGAGCAAAGACCCATAAGCACGGCAAACGGTGATGTAATTGCAGCATCTGTCCCCGTGGTAATTGAATTGAATCCTGCGGAATCGGTTGCCGGAACTTTGACAGTCAAAATGAGAAAAAGAGGATGGATATGATGTCAAAGGATTCGGGGCACGATAAGGATTGCTTTGGTGCGAACAGCAAAAACATCTTCACAGACCGGATGGCATTTTCATCCACGATAGATGCAATGTTCTTCCTTGTGATGATATCCATTGCAGCCGTAATCCTGCTGCCCTCCATAATGGCTGACAACCAATATGATGCAGCCGGATATACTGCAATACAGGAATTTGACACACATATTTTGGAATCGCTACTTAGCAGCAATGCGGATGAGTTTGAATACGAGATTGCACCTCTTGCAGTCGTGAATATATCTATTCCCTCGAATTCCATAACGCAGGGTCCCATGAAAACGCTTTTTGGAAAGGAACAGAACCACAGGACATTTTCGGATATTGTGGCAGAGAGTATGGCACTTAATTTGATGATGGAAAATAACGGCTCCAGGGTGTATCTGAATCCTATATCAAAGGAACATTCGACTGCCACTACTGCAATGATGCAGTCATATCTTGATTCTAAGATCGGAGGGCGATATAACTACCGATTTGAAGCACACTGGTATCCGGTATCGGGATTCCCGCTTGGAAGCGATATCATTGTGGGGGACACGCCCCCGCATGATGCGATACGCCAAAATACAAAACTCACATTACCCTTTATCTTCGTGGCATCAAAGAATGACATTCTTGAAACGGTGAATGATTCCGTACTTGCAGATGCGCTTGGAAGTTCTTCAAACGAGACGATGCGTGCGGTATTGTATGATGGATTCAACGATAGTCTTGACACGGCTGCCAGAGGATCCGCAGAGATGATCGTGGGTTCCATATTCCCATCCGAGCACCTGAACTCACTCAACAAGAACGCATCCGGTATGCAAAGCGACCAGTTAGGAATCATATCCACTCCTGGCGGTGCCGACACACTTGATCCCGATCTTGTTATCGCAGCATATCTTCTTAATTATACTGCCAATACTGTCGTGGGTCTGGATATTGAAATACCTGTGGACATTATTTTGTCCGATATGGTGTCAATGGTTGAACAGGAATTGATCGATGCCATGCAGGAACAGATTGCTTTTCAATTAAAGACCGATATGTCAGATGAGATCAACAGCACTATAAACGGCATCATTGACAGCAGTGATTTTGGCAGTGCTCAAAGTTTGCGTGATGTGCAGGTCGAATCTATTTACAGGAGAGTGAATGGTGGCGGCGTTGACATTGAACTGATGCTCTGGCAGTGACCATCCGGTCAATCACAACCTATATATTTGATGTTGGTTTATTTAAAGCGCTTCGCCGCAATAGACTATTATTTTAAATAGACTATTTAACTATAATATCAAGTGAATATACTCCCATATGTTCCTGTAAACTTGATTGTATTGAGTTTAAATTGAAACATTATCTTAAATTTCAGTTTGAACACACAAAACTAAACGTAGATTGTAATTTGAAATTACAAATCACTAGGAGGAATATAATGGCAAAAATGCATACCCGGAAGAAAGGAAAATCCGGCTCCACAAAACCAGTTAGAACAGAAGCACCTGCATGGTCAACAATGACTGCAGATGAGATTACAAATGTTATTCTGGACATGTGGAAACAGGGCAATTCAACAAGCGAAATAGGAATGACCTTAAGAGACCGATATGGTGTCCCTGATGTAAAGATCGCAACAGGCAAGAAGATTACGGCTATTTTGGAAGAGAACGATGTTTCTCCTGATCTGCCGGAAGACCTGTACAACCTGCTTGTAAAGGCAATCGGACTCAGGAAACACATTATGGTGAACAAAAAGGATGTACACAACAAGCGTTCACTTCATTCCACTGAAGCAAAGATCAGAAGACTGGTCAAATACTACCAATCCTCAAAGGTATTACCAATGGACTGGAAGTACAAACCGGAAACAGCAGAGATGTTAATCTCAAGATAATCTCTTGGTGTTGATTTATTAATATCGGCATGCCCTTGGCATCCGATATCTCTTTTATTTTTTGCTTTCATTTTTTACCTTCAATTTTCGTATAATTTCCGTCTCATCTTTAGTTGCATTGCTCGCTTGCAATACAATTATTAAAGGGAAGTTATAAATTGTTAAAAAGACCACTATATGTCATGAAAGCAATTATTCTTGCAGCCGGCGAAGGATTGAGGTGCAGACCACTAACACTTACGCGTTCAAAGGTCATGCTTCCTGTCGCAAATAAACCTATTTTGGAGCATGCCATATATTCGCTTGTAGAGAACGACATTAAGGACATAATACTAATTGTCGGATATGAAAAAGAGCGTATAATGGATTATTTTGAGGACGGGGTTAACTTTGGGGTCAATATTACTTATATCGAACAAAAGGCGCAACTTGGAACCGCACATGCTGTCAAACAAACACGCGATTTTATCGAACCGGATGGAAAAGAGTTTATTGTTGTGAACGGGGATAATATCATTGAGCCCAAAACGGTTTCCGACCTTCTTGATGGGCGCGGGGGTGACGCAACCATCCTGACATTCAAAATGGAACACACTATTGGTTATGGTGTGGTCATAGCAGAAGGCAGACAGGTGAAACAGATTGTTGAGAAACCAAAAGCTGACATCAGTCATCTTGTGAATACCGGAATATATCTGTTCAACCCGAAAATATTCGAGTACATTGAAAGCACTCCCTTATCCGATAGCGGAGAATATGCAATAACAGATGCACTCCAGCAGATGATCGATGCCGGATTGGAAGTGACAATGGTGCCAACACAGTCAAGATGGCTGGATGCCGTATATTCATGGGACCTATTGAAAGCGAATTCCACTGTACTTGATCAGGATCATACATCTAATGTAATAGGCACGATCGAAGAGGGTGCCGTAATTAAAGGTAACGTATCGGTTGGAAATAATACCACTATTCGATCAGGCTGTTATATCGTTGGTCCTGTGTTGATCGGGGACAATTGCGAGATCGGTCCTGATGTAGTGATATTGCCATCCACCACCATTGGAAACAATGCCTCTATTGGGCCATTTTCACAGATTAAGAACAGTATCATAATGAACGATGCAAG
This sequence comes from Methanosarcinaceae archaeon, assembly GCA_020793555.1. Taxonomy (GTDB): domain Archaea; phylum Halobacteriota; class Methanosarcinia; order Methanosarcinales; family Methanosarcinaceae; genus Methanovorans. Next base: position 6,023 of record DQIO01000277.1, read on the forward strand.
GATCGAGGCGCACACGTTTATATCAAATTCGGTAATTGGCAGCAACAATACGATCGGTTCACATTTTATCACTGATGAAAAAGATAATTTGAAGATTGAAATGATAGGTATGCTGCACCACGCCGACCGTCTGGGTGTGATCACGGGAGACGATATTGTAATTGGTCACAGGGTTTTGGTAAAACCTGGTGTTTTGATCGGTGCCGGTTGTAATGTTGAATCCGGGAATATAATTAACAGGGAACTGCCTCCGAATTCTACTGTTGTATAGTGGGTGCGAAAAATGTGTGGAATTGTTGGATATGTTGGTGAAAAGCCTGCTGCATCTATATTGATAGATTCTTTAAAAAAACTTGAATATCGCGGGTATGACTCGGCAGGTATCTGTGTTTTAAATGATTCATTAAAAACCTACAAAACAACAGGTAAGATTGCTAACCTTGAGTCAATACTTCCGGAAGGCATTGAGGGAACGATTGGTATTGGGCACACCAGATGGGCTACACATGGGAAGCCGAACACGGTCAATTCCCATCCACATCTGTCCGGGGATGTTGCAGTGGTGCACAACGGTATTATTGAGAATTATCTTGAACTTAAAGAGAAATTGATCGGAGATGGGTACATTTTCAAATCCGATACTGATACCGAGGTTATTGCACATTTGTTGCATTCACATCTATATGGTGGTATTGATGGAGTGTTCAAACTGTGTGACCTTATGGTTGCAGTTCAAAAAACATTGCTGTCACTTGAGGGGTCATATGCAATTGCAGCGCTGTGTAGCAGCGACCCGGGAGTAATGGTTGTTGCACGAAAAGATAGTCCGCTTGTCATTGGTATTGGGGACGGGGAGATATTTGCGGCATCCGATGTAACTGCGTTTTTGAAGCATACAAAGGATGTTATATTCGTTGATGATGATGAAGTTGCGTCGATACGAGCCGGCGGTAATGTCGAGTTTTTTGATGCGGATGGTAATCCGGTCACCAAAGAAACGATAAAAATAGAATGGTATATTGAAGACGCGGAAAAGGCAGGATACGAACATTTCATGCTGAAAGAGATTCATGAACAGGCAAGTTCTGTGCAAGATACGTTCGCAGGTAAGATATCGGAGATGGAAGGTGCTGTTGTTCTGGATGAATTAAATATGTCGGATGAACAGATACGGCATATGACCCGAATTGAGATAATCGCATGTGGAACATCATGGAATGCCGGACTTGTTGGTAAATACCTGTTCGAACAACTGGCAGGCATCCATACGGATGTTGATACGGGTTCGGAATTCAGGTACGGATACCCCGTTATATGCGGCGAGGTGCTGACAATTGCCATCACACAATCAGGTGAGACTGCAGATACTCTTGCGGCAGTGAGAGGTGCAAGATCATACGGCTGCCGCGCTATTGCGATCACAAATGTTGTTGGAAGCACGATCACACGCGAGATTGACAGTGTTCTCTATACACGTGCAGGTCCTGAAATAGGGGTTGCTGCAACAAAATCTTTCACTACCCAGTTGATTACACTTTACATGCTGGCCCTTAAATTTGCAAGAATACGCGGCAAGATCAGTGCAGAGGATTCTAAGAATCTTCTTGTTGCACTCAAAAAGATCCCTGCGGATATCCAGAAGATATTGAACAGGAAAAAGGTCATACAGGAGTGTGCAAAACAGTTTTCTGATTCAAATGATTATTTCTTTATCGGGCGGCATTTAAATTATCCGATCGCACTGGAAGGTGCACTTAAACTCAAGGAGATATCCTACATCCATGCCGAAGGGTATGCTGCAGGAGAACTCAAACACGGTCCTCTTGCATTGCTTACAGATAAGACGCCTGTTGTTGCTATTGCTACGAAAGGACATACATATGAAAAGATGCTCAGCAACATAAAGGAAGTCAAGGCGCGGGATGCTGTTGTGATTGCAGTTGCCGATGAGGATGATACCGAGATCGAGAAATATGTGGATGTTGTACTGAGAGTGCCAAAATCCCATGAATTGCTTTCCCCAATATTATCTTCTGTTGTCTTGCAATTACTTGCATATTATACTGCACTTGAGCGCGGGTGTTCGATAGATAAACCGCGTAATCTTGCAAAGAGTGTGACTGTGGAATGACGTTACTCAAGTTAGAAATATGGAGATTTTTATGAAATTATTTGGTTCATCAGGGATTCGTGGAATTACAAACAAAGAGGTAACGGTTGACCTTGCGCTTAAGGTCGGTCTTGCACTTGGCAGTTCAAAGAAAAATGCTGTTATTGGAAGGGACCCTCGTATTGCAGGTGAGATGATCGAGCATGCGCTAATATCGGGTATGGTCTCTGCAGGATGCGATGTCGTGCGCGTTGGACTTGTTACAACTCCCACACTTGCACATGCTGCGCGAAATTACGATTGCGGAGTGATGGTTACAGCATCCCACAATACTTCGGAATATGTGGGTATTAAATTATGGAATCCTGATGGGATGGCGTTTGATTCTGCACAGCAGGAAGAGATCGAGGAAATTGTTGCATCAGGCAATCCCAATCATGTTGAATGGAACAACATTGGAAATGTCACCACAGACAGCAATGCTGTCCGCGAACATTCCGAGATGATCATGAGCCATGTAAAACAGGTGAAACCTGCTTTTTTGCGTGTTGTTCTTGATTGCGGCTGCGGGGCTGGCGGAACTATCACTCCTGATCTGCTGCGCGAGATGGGGTGTGATGTCATAACACTCAATGCACAGTTAGATGGTTATTTTCCGGCACGTAACCCCGAACCCAATGATGCAAATCTCGGGTTATTGAAAAAGGCAGTTGTGGAATTTGATGCCGGTCTTGGAATTGCGCAGGATGGGGATGCAGACAGGATGATGGCTGTGGATGAGAATGGTGTCTTTGTAACAGGGGACGAGATGCTTGCCATCTTTGCCGGGTATGAATGCAAAGCCGGCGGGATGCTTGTCGTGCCTGTTGATACGTCCATGATCGTTGACGACGCGCTGCCGGATTCGAATGTTGTTCGAACAAGGGTGGGCGACGTGTATGTTGCTGAAGAGATAAAACGAACCCGTGCGGATTTTGGAGGCGAGCCATCAGGTAGCTGGATATTCCCTCAGGTTTCGTATTGTCCTGACGGGATATATGCTGCAGCACGGCTTATTGAGATCGTTCGGGATACCGGACTTGCTGAACTAAGGAACATGCTGCCGCAATATCCAACAAAACGCGGCACTGTTATTTGCGATAATGATGAAAAAGAGATTGTGATGAATATGGTCGGATCTGAAATGGGAATGCTTGGGAAGGTTACTGACATTGATGGTGTTCGCGTTGAGATGGATGATGGATGGTTGCTTGTGCGCCCATCGGGAACGGAACCTAAGATACGCATAACTGCGGAGTCAAGAACAGGTGTGGATGAACTTTATGAGGTGGGAGAGAATATCGTAAAGGAGGCTCTCGCATGAAAGCGGTTATTCTTGTTGCAGGTGAAGGAAAACGTATGCGTCCTTTGACGACCACACGCCCGAAGGTGATGCTTCCAATCGCCAATAAACCTATACTTGAGCACATTGTGGATGCAGCAGTTGATGCAGGGATCAATGAGTTTGTTTTTATTACGGGATATTTTGAGGATTCAATTAAAGATCACTTTAAAGACGGTGGGAAATGGGGTGCTAAAATTGAGTATGTGCACCAGACAAAGCAGAGCGGTACGGCAGATGCTATTGGCTGCGCACGCGGGTCTGTGACCGGTCGGTTTGTAGTTCTCAATGGTGATGTGTTGATAAGTTCTGATTATCTCGCGAACCTTATTTCAAGAGAAGAGGATGCAGTACTTACCGTGAAGGAGGTTGAAAATCCATCTGATTTTGGAGTAATTGAGATATCCGGCAAGAAGGTTACGAAGATCATTGAAAAGCCGGAAGTTCCGCCAACTGATCTTGCAAATGCGGGAATATACCTGTTTGATGATTCTATATTTGATTTTATTGACAAGACTACATTGTCTGAGAGGGGAGAGTTGGAGATCACGGATTCTTTACAGATGTTAATCGATAGCGGTGCAAATGTGGGATACGAGATTCTGGAACATGATTGGATCGATGTCGGACGACCCTGGGATATGCTGGATGCAAATGAACTTTTGCTCGGGGAAGTCAAGGCGGAGTGCAATGGATTGGTTGAGTCGAATGCGACCCTGATCGGTGAAGTTGTTGTTGGAAAGGGGACGCTTATCCGCAATGGTGCGTACATTATTGGTCCTGTTGTTATTGGAAATGATTGTGATATTGGTCCGAATTGTTTCATCCGTCCATCAACTTCGATTGGGGACGGGGTACGTATTGGAAATGCAGTTGAGGTCAAGAACAGTATTATTATGGACAATACTCATGTCGGTCATCTGAGTTATGTTGGTGACAGCATAGTCGGGCAGGAATGTAATTTTGGTGCAGGTACGAAGGTTGCGAATCTTCGGCATGATGGTAAGAGTGTACGAGTTACGATAGGATACCAGTTCCTTGACTCAGGACGTAGGAAACTTGGGGTTATCATGGGCGATGGTGTGCATACTGCGATCAATGCCAGTATAAATGTCGGAACTGTGATAGAGAGCGGCGGTTCTACGAAACCCGGGGAAGTTGTCAGATAGTTTTTTTTTGTGGGTGATGCTCTTTGAGTGAAAACGACAAATATAACAAAAACAACAAAAACAACAAAAACAACAAAAACAACAAAAACAACAAAAACATGGCTGAAATCCAAAAATTGACCGAGCTTGCAAAACAGGTGGCTGATGTAATATCAGGGTACAGCCATGTTCGTGTGATCTCACACAATGATGCAGACGGTATCACATCGGCTGCGATCATCTGTCAGGCACTTCAGAGGAACAACATACAATTTCATGCTACCATTGTCAGCAGGCTGGATGAGTCTATCATTGATATGGTGAACAGTACTGCATCCGAAGGCGACCTTGTGGTGTTCTGTGATATGGGGTGCGGGCAATCTGATCTTATTGAAAAGGTATCTTTTGATGTTGTGATAATTGACCATCATCAGCCTGTGGGGGATTCACCTGCAAAGATTGCGATAAATCCACATTTTGTTGGGATCGATGGTGCAATACACCTGTCTGCATCGGGTACTACGTATATGGTTGCGCGACAGATGGATGAGGGAAATGTTGACCTTGCGGGATTGGCAATTGCAGGTGCTGTTGGTGATAAGCAATTATTTGAATCTGCGAATCTTTCAATTTTGGATGAGGCTTTGGGGAACAATGTTATTAGTATCAAGAAAGGTCTAAAGGTTGGTTCAGGGGATGTTGCAGATGTTCTTGAATACACGAGTGAGCCATATCTTGATATAACAGGTGACCGCAAAAAGATCGATGCTTTTTTAGATATTCTGAACATACACGGCGAAATCGGCACGATGTCTGCTGATGACCTGAAGAAACTAACATCTGCGGTTGCTTTGAAACTTACAAAGAATGCGAGTCCTGAAGCAGTGGATGCTGCTATCGGGGATGTTTATATCCTTGATCGTGAGGCTGTACCGAATTCCTATGATTTGGTCGCAATACTGAACACATGCGGGAAGATGGATAAGAGCGGACTTGCGCTTTCTCTGTGCATGAAGGATGCGTCGGTAATTGATGAGGCGCGCGCACTTTCTGTTGATTTTCAAAAGTCTACTGTTACCAATATTAAAAAAGCCGAAGGCATGTTGCAGCAGGGTAAGAATATGTGGTATCTTAATGCACATAATATGGAATCAACCGGTATCATCGCAAGTACGGTTGTCAGGTATATTCACCCGGATCAGCCGTTTGTTGCGATCAACGAGGTTGAGGATATTGTGAAAGTCTCCGCGCGCGGAACCCGTGCACTTATCGCGGCCGGACTTGACCTGTCGTATGCTTTGCGCGAGGGTGCAAAAGCGGTTGGTGGAAGTGGAGGCGGGCATAATATTGCTTCCGGTGCCGCAATTCCAAAGGGGAAGTCAGAGGAATTTATAAGTATTGTAGACGATATTATCGGTGAACAACTTAGAACAGATTAAGATTTGGAGTCATTGCTGATGAAAATACGCGGTACCATTGAATTTAAGAGTCCCGATGCGCCGGAGATCGCAAGGACAGTGTCGTCAGCGCTTGCACCTGATAATCTATCCAGTATGCGTACCGATGTTCGAGAGGATGTTGCAGTTGTGCATTTTTCAACGGAAAAAATCACATCGCTTATTGCGACTGTGGATGATTTCCTGATGAATGCGAAGATCGCGGAGGATGTTGAAAAACAAATTTAGTAGAAATTATGATTTATATTTCTGCATTTCAAATAAAAATTACATATGATATTAAATCATCCTATAATTTATTAGAGTAATGTTAAATAGAAATGTAATCATATGATTTTATAAATCTATGCTGTGTGGATGAAGTTAGATATAATGCAGCAGACTAATATGAAGTCACAAGAATATTTCAACAATTATTTGTGTTGAATTAATGAATTTGTAAATGTAAAAATAAATGTTTTAATTGTACCAACTATGGCAACTACTAACGAATTGGAAATTGGATCATATTCAACCGATGATATAAAAGAGCTTATTAAAAAAGCCAATGATAATCGAAATATATTTCCAAATTCTGACAAGACATTTACTGATGTGAACAATTTATTCATTTTGGATGAGCGTAGCCATGAACGTATTTCTTTAATCTCATCGAAATATTTACTATCTTCATTCAGTTTGGAATATTTGAAGTTATTGAACAATCTAATTGAGACAAAATATCAAACTCCTCAATTAACTTTGAGTGATTTTGACGACAGTGAAAAATTAATCGGTATAAAAAAAACGTTTTCGGAAATTCGTAATGAGCCTTTTATAATCTGGTTAATTGAAGACTGTTTAACTGAATTAAATGATAT
>DQIO01000276.1 GCA_020793555.1 Methanosarcinaceae archaeon
AATTATCGATTTTGATAAATCCTCTATTGAAATAACTGGTTTTTGAGATAGTGCCAGTAGAAACCAATACATCAAATTCGATCGATAGTTTTTCAGCATTTTTCTGGGTAGGATTTTTTCGACTTAATCTTCCTTCGCGCGCGGCATGGCAATAATTTCACGGACCTGCATGCTGAAAAATTCATGGGAATGTGCAGGACGGACAACAACTGCTACATCTGCACCCTGTCTTGTTCCGCCGATTGCGATAATCTCTGTATCACTTGAAACCGGGATGTGTCCCGAGTCTGCTGCCATCATGGCGACTTCAAGTGCAACCTTGAACCCTTTTCCAAAGACTGCGCGCAGGGTATCTGATATTACGTCTATACGGCTGGCACCGCCAATTCTTTTTGATATCGCGCGCTCAACGCCTGAAAACATATGCGATTGTGTGGTAACCACCACTCCCAGATTTTCCAGAGTTTTAAGATTTGCATCGTCCATCTCCCATTTACCACCTTCGCGTAGTCCGTATTGGTGAGTCACAGAGATGATTTTAACATCCTTGCCTTTGAATGCCTGCGCTATCTTTATCGCGGTGGTGCCACCTGTGCTGGCCACAACTACGTGTTTAATTCCAAGTTCGTCTGCACGTTTCACTGTTGCAATGACAAGTTCGTCTGTATTCTGCTTGCCCACATCGTCAAAATATATAATTGATTTTTCCATGTTCATTCCTCTTATATTACGTATTTGTGATTGTTTAAACTTATACTTATGTATCCTTTTATTATTGAATAATCGGTTATTTGATAGGGGATTTCAATAGAGATTCTCGATAGGGGATTTCAATAGAGATTCTCGATAGAAATTCTCGATAATCATGCATGTCTATTTATCAATGATAAAACGATGTACTTATCTATGAGGATTTGTTCTTATTTATCTAGAAGTAAATAAAATTATACTAAAGGTGGTTATTTGTCAGATACAGATTATGATGATAGTGACGTTAAAATTATCACAAAAGGTATTCAATCAGAAAACCCGGTGTTAATAGAAGGTTTTCCCGGCATCGGTCTTGTGGGGAATATTGCAAGTCAGCAGATGATCGATGAGTTGAATATGGATTATGTCGGTTCAATTAATTCGAGGTACTTCCCTCCGATTGCGGTGTTGTATGAGGGTCTCATAAACATGCCTGTCAGGATATATGAGAGTGAAGAACATAATTTGGTAATCGTGGTTTCCGATATACCAATCAACCCTTCAGTTTCTTATGATGTCAGCAAGGCTCTTGTTGAGTGGTCTAAATCCATTAATGTAAAAGAGATAATTTCCATTGCCGGAATTGCGACAATGGGTGAGGAACGTAAGGTTTTTGGTGCGGCAACGAATGATGAGATGCTAGAAAGGATAAAAGGCAAGGTGGAACTTTTCCAAATGGGTACGATATCAGGAATATCCGGCAGTGTCATGGGTGAGTGTTTGGTAAATGAGATACCGGCAATAAGTCTTCTTGGTGCCACACAAAGCCAAAACCCTGATCCAAGGGCCGCAGTTGTTGTCATTGAAGTTTTGAATTCGTTATATGGACTTTCAATTGATACGGAAAGCCTTATCGAGCAGGCGGAACAAATAGAAATTGAAATGCAGAAACTTGCTGAGGATGTAAGGACAACAGAACAACCCGCAGCGCCCAGAAAAGAGTTCCCTATGTATGGGTGATTGTGCAAAAAAGGTGATACTATGGAATGTGTTGCATTAACCGGAATATCTGATAACGTGATCAAAGAGCTCAAAAACCATGTTTTGCGGACAATTGAAATCCGAAGCCCACAAAATTTTTTTGCTGCACTAAGGATCGATGTAGGAGATTATGTATTTATTACACATACAAGTGCGCAAGATGTAATCGGTGGAACGGTTGGTGTTCTTGCAAGGGTGTTGAAGCATCAGATATCGACACATAGGATACTTCAAAGTAATGAGACTTTCTATGAGGAATGCGAGATGACAATGGCAAGGCTCCAGTTGGAACCTAAATATGTTACGCGCATACACAAAGTTGTGTGCAATGAGATCGGTGAAGTTGCGCGTGTGGTTGTTGATGAAACGTCACGTTATGAAGCACGGTAATATCCGTCTCTCTTATTTTTTTTCTTTGAATGTAATATGATCTAATCCCGGGTTTCTGGGATATGTCCCAGTCCATATTCGATCATTTTTACAAACTCAACTCCAATACCAAGCGGCACTTCGTCATCCCCATATCCACTGTGTTTTCGCGATCCCTTACATCCAAAAGACAAACCAATCCCATTCTCAATAGTCAATGCTGTACAGTCTACACACACAGATGCCGCGCCGAGTGTATCGATCACAGCCCGCGCGCCGCTTGCGTATGAATGCGCCTGAATGATGCGCATGGCTCGTTCTGGTGTCAGGTACAGTATAAGTACGTCGAATATTCCGTTATTGTCTGACAGCGGCTCGATCTTTATCGATCGATACGGTTTCACAACTCTTGGAAGTGAACCGGACGCGCGCCGCGCCGTCTGCATGTCAATATACCTGCCCGATTTTAAATAATACTCATGCGGCGTATCATCAGATACGCCAAGAACATACGCGCCCACGGGACAGCCTTGTGCCGAGATGGAATAACTCTCGCCATGCCGCGCTTTGTGTGTAATCTCACAGTACAGCAGGTCGGATGGTTCACCATCTGCGTGCTCATCAAAGGTCACGCATACCGGTTCGCCTATATCCATCAGGCTTGTGATGTTTGGCAGTATTTTCATTCGATCTTTGCCCTTACTGTAGTGAACACAGGTCCGCGAATGTCGATCTTCTTCTTGTTACTTGTAATGAAACGCTGGGCAAGCGGCTCAAGTTTGATATTGATCTCGGACGGAACCTTTACGATACGAACCCGCGTCTCCCATTCAGATTCACCGCTTGCGACCGCTTCCTCGATCTCACACGCCGCCGCTGCAGCGAATGAATCAATGAATCGGATGCCAGTGCGCGCAGAATCATTATCAAATGCTTTGCGCCATTTCTTCTGGTTTGGCAATCCAAGTATGTCGCTCTCGAATGCCAGAACCTCGTTAAATGCGGCAGGGCCACACAGTTTAGTATCTTCTTCCGGCTCGATGACTGCAACTTTCACAGACCTGTCTCCAATCTTTCCTTCCCATGCCGCAAATTCACACGGACTCGGTTCGGAACTGTGCAGTTCACACTGCTTCACGATCGCCTCTGCAATTTCCTGTCCCTCGGATGTAATTGGTCTTTTATCGATAAACACCATCTTTGCGAGTTCATTGTCCTTCATTTCCCATTCAGAGTACTGTGCAATCTGTGGATACGTGAGTGCACGAACATCTGTCGCATCATGGAGTATCATGGCAAGCCGCTCAACTCCGAGTCCGAGGTTCATCACAGGATATGGTATATTGTACTGCGCCAGGGCGGTTGGTGAATAGATACCAAACGTTGCGACCTCTATCCAGCCGTCAGAGTATTTTGTGTTCGAACCAACAAGTTTTGGGTGGAATGCAAACACCTCGATCTGTGTGTCAGGTACATAGTATTTGCTGCGTTTTTCGTCAGGCCTGAACTGGAACTTCTCAAATCCGAACTGGGACAACAGTCCCTGTGCCACAGCCTTTCCATGATCAACTGTAACATTCTCGTCCATAATCACACAGGACGCTGAATAATATGTCATAAGCCTTGCAGCATCTTCCTGCTGTTCTCTCCTGAAACATCGGTCAATTGAGAAAAATCGGAACGGCGGATTATTGCGCTCAAGAACTGATTCAAGTGAGATGAACCATCCTGATGTCATGTGGCTTCGCAGGGTCTTGCCTGATGATTGTGCTACGAGTTCCTTGAACTCAGGGAATACCTGATCGATCATCTCAACGACCAGCGAATCGGAGACTTCCAGTTTCCCTGCGATCTCAGGAACAAGATCGTCGCCTTCGACTTCACCTTTCTTGTATGAATGCAATACTCTGCGGATAACATCTATGCCTTCGTCACCAATATCGCCAAGCATTTCCTTGATCTGATCGATACGCTCATCCGAGATTCCCACATTCGGGCGCGGTAATCCTGCCAGATAGAAACACCTGTCAAGCACTGCTAGCGCCTCATGCCCGAATTGCTTGTGTACTTCCCGCTCGTCCACTATAAGGGGGTTCATCATCTCCTCAAATCCCATGCGCAGATATGCTTCCCGCATCTTTGCGATGGTATCATACACAGGATGTACTTTTCCAAAAGCAAGCGATGTGCGTGGGTATTGTTCATCCGGAGTTGATTTGTGTACCAGTTCAGTTCCCATGTTCCATGCAGCATCAAAGTCCTCTTTTGCTGCTTTTTTTATATCTTCAGGATCAAATTTCATCGTAAGTCCTCATTGTTTGTAATTGTTAAAAAGTCGTTGTGAAATTGTTAAGAATATTTCCATCACTCAAATCGTGATTCGAATTTTTTCATGCTCTGTTCAAGTTTCTGTTGTCGTATCGCATTTGTCAGGTCACCGCGTGTCCGTTCGATCAAAGACCTTGCAACATCGCTCTTTCGTCTAAGTCCGCGTGTGATGGCATCAGGATAATCGAACATCATTAGTGTTGAATATATATCATCCATGATATCTAAAAACTGATCTCCTTCCTGTGGCCTATCCTGTCTGATAAGATCAAGTATGTGTCGCCGGAGTTCTCCAACCACATCCCCAAGACCATTAAGGTATGCTGCATATGTGACACCAAGTTCTTGTGGCGAGGGCAGAGTATTGCTATTGCTATTGCTATTGCTATCATTATAGTTCTCTTTGGTCAATAGTTGATGCACGACAGCACATTCTACAAATTCCTGCTGGGCATGTTCCACGAATCCACTGTAATATATATCGGGGTGGTCTGCAAGTTGGTGTTCAATCTCTTCAAGAGAGTCTCGCGCATCTTCAAGCAACTTCGCAGCTTTGTCAATATCTCCCCTGTGGGTGTGGCGTATTGCTGTTCCACAGGTGCGAACCACTTCACGCGACAGGCTCAAGCCAATTTCACGTGCTTTATCCTTTGCTTCAAAATTTTTCTGTATATCTGCTGAAATTTCGTCGATCATAGCAGGTTTGTATCATTCACAATCTTTTATATGGATTGCTATCTTATGTGGAATTGCGATGAAATATGGATCGTAAATATGTAATAGAATCAAAAAGATATGTGGACGATGACGGAAATAGAACACATGATTTATGGGTTTCATTCGTAGAGGACATAAAAATTGAAGATGGTTTTTTCAAGTTCACCCCGATCGATGGGAAGCATGCAGGATTAAAGCATTATATTACATTCTCCAATATCCAAATTGTGCGGGAATGTCCTGAATAGGAGTGAAAACACTCCGTAACTTCAGATTTTATTCGTCTACTGGAATAGTTTCAAGTTGGCTTGCAACATTCCAGATAAGTGTCCTTGTGTGGAGCGGAATATTTGGATCATTGCTGATATCTTCAAGAATGGATATGCTGGATGATGTGCGCAGAAAGAGTGGTTCATCTTCATTGCGAAGTGTGGCCAAAATCTCATTTGCAGAGCGTCGTATATTTCTTGGTACTGAGTTGTCGTTTGCGATGTGGTCTAAAACCTGTATGGATTGCTTGATAACTTCTTGAGGATTTACTGACATTTGAATCACCTTAGGATTAATTGAAATTGAAATTGTAAAACGAGTATTACTTAAGGCATCTTTAAGTAATTGTATGATATAAAAAGACTTTCATTCATACAAGTCTATCACTTAATTAAAAGATGGTAATCATGAATTCTGATAATGAACAGGTAAGAAAGATATCAAAAATGCTTGAACTTGGTGGAACAATGCTTGCAGAACACTGCAACATCTGCGGTTCACCAATGTTTAGGTATCATGGTAATGTGATATGTCCGGTGTGTAACACAAGAGAAGAAGGTTATTCTGAAAAATCCTTTGAAACTCCTGCATTGACGCCAGCAACGGAGCCAATACCCGAGACAATACTTGAATCATCACAAATGGCACCACAGTCAGTTTCAAAAAGGATAGACGCGCCAGAAACTATTGTATCAGGTGGTGCGGTATTGCCACTTGAAGAACTTATATTGAAAAAAATAACTGACATCGCCAATTCGATGCAGGATGAAACAGACCCGCGCCGTATTTCTGAACAATTGGATATAATAGAACGTGGGCTTGTTGTTATTGAACGATTAAGGAACATCGTATAACTGTGTTTTTGGCAGATCATGCCTTATACTCACTTTCTACAACTTCCCGAATACGGGCTGCAGTCTTTGGTCCAATAAGTTTAACATTTAGCAGTTCATCGTAGTCGGCTTTCATTACTGCTTCCACCGAACCGAAATGCTTGAGCAGGCTTCGTGCAGCCTTTGGTCCGATCTCTGAGATCGATGATACGACATATTCCTGCTGTTCCGAAAGCAGTCGGGATGATTTTTTACCATGCGCAGAGACTTCCCGTTTTTCATCGATCTGTTCCCGTTTCGCAATCACCTTTAGAAGTGCTGCTGTATCTTCCTCATCGCGTGTATAGAATATGGACACGCCAAAATCAATTGCCAGCGAGGTGAGCGTTCCATGGATTGCATTTGGATTAAGTTGTCTTGCTGTGAACAAACCTTCGCCTTCAATGATGAGCGCGGGTTTGTCATAGGTGCGTGCAAGGTTTGAAACTTGAGTGAAAATGTTGCGCTGGGCATCGATAAGTGAACTTGCAAAATCCTCAACGGTCTTGCGTTCAACTGCAAGCCGGTTACTGAGTACATAATCCCCAACCTCAAGGGTCTTGAACACAACATTAACACCCAATTTATCAAGTGTGCGCGCAACAGTGCTCCTCATCTCACGTTGGTCAACTATTATGGTCACCGATTCGGAATCGAACTCAATGAGTCTCTTCTGTTTCTCTTTATCTAACATTTCACCCCCTACCTCATTCTCCATCAAGGACTCGCGCACAGGCATCTCTTCTTGCAACTGTTGCATATTTGACAGCATCCTGCGCTCTTTATGGTTGCTGCTCCAGTAGTATGCTTCATCCCGCGTGTCTTTTGTGACAAGGACAACAACGCGCCCTTTGTGTTTCCTGCCGGTCCGTCCTTTTCTTTGTATACTTCGTATCTCTGATGGCACAGGTTCATATAACAGAACAAGATCAGTTGCCGGAATGTCTAATCCTTCTTCTGCAACCGATGTGGCAACAAGGGTATTGTATTCGCCGTCCTTAAATTTCTCGATAATCTCAACCTGTTGTTTTTGGTTCAATCCCTTGTCCTTATATTTTGACGCCTGTCCGACAAACCTGACCGGGTGCACGCCTTCAATTTCTGACAATGCGTTTGTGACTATCTCGGCAGTGTCGCGGTAATTTGTGAACACGATCACTCGCGAATTTGGATTGCCTTCAAGTTCATCTTTGACGATCTCACGCACCTTATCCAGTTTAGGATGCTCTGTCGCGCATTCCTTCACTCTGTGTGAAACTTGTTGAATATATAGGTCATTAGCAAGCCGTTTGGATGCTTTGCTGCCGCTTTTTGAATATGCTTCATTGTCAAGCCGTTCCATGTACTTTGAAAGTGCTTCAATCCCTTGGGTCTCCACCACTTCCACCGCATGGTTGACCTTCAGTATCTCTGCAAGTATGGATATTGCACCGTAGGCCGCAGGGTTCGCATCACCACGCAGTTGGGATTGAAGTCGCTTTTGGAGTTCCAGAAGGTCACGTTTAGATGCATTTTTTTTGTATTGCACATTAAACCCGAGTTCAGATAGTTTGGTGAATCTATCATCCAGAACCTTCTCCAGCAGACCTTTAAGGTCTTTAAGTTCATCAGGGAGTTTGACACGTTCCCACTCGATCTTTTTCTCGTGTACATACGGTGCAACATCACTATCTGTTTCAGTCTTTACAGCCACCGATTGTACGTGAAGTGCCTCGCAGACCTCACTTATTTTTTCATTGTCACTGCCCGGACTTGCAGTAATTCCAAGAACGAGTGGATTGTCTGCCTGTTCAAAATATTTTTCGGCAATGTAGGTGTATGCATAATTTCCAACTGCCCTGTGCGCTTCGTCAAAGGTTATGTGCGACACGTCATTCAGGTCAATCCTTTTTGTGAGCAGGTCGTTCTCAATAACCTGTGGTGTGGACACGATCACTTTTCCTGTTTTCCACATCTCCTCACGCTTTGCAGGGAGCAGGCTTCCTGTAAATGTCAGTATCTCTTCTTCCGGCAGCAAGAGGGATTTTTTCAAAAAAGATGCATGCTGCTCGACAAGTGGTTTTGTAGGGGATAATATCAGCACCTTGCCCCCGATCTTTTCAAGTCTTGATACGATGACCAAAATAGCAATTATGGTCTTACCGAGTCCGGTCGGGAGAACCACAAGACTGGATGCGGAAAGCGCGGTTCCGGCAAGGTTTAATTGGTAAAGCCTCTGCTCGACAGTATCGGGTTTTATTAATGAGTGCTTGATGTAGGTCGTCATAGTGTATTGTATATTTTTTACGCACACACAAATACGACCTTACACCTTTTAAACTTGTGGCAAGTGGGGTGAAAGTATTCGGGGTTTTGTTTTTTCCAACACAGACTCGAATTAACATCCGTTTAAATTTGCATTTATCTGCCATCATTATGGAATATCAACCGCACAGAGCGCTGAGATTTTATTCCATATTCATTGAACATTTGGATATCGGAACTGTATCGTTTTTACTATATCTATTGAACATGTGTGCCCGCAGTCTTGAATTCTTTGCCATCATAAACGAGGCTGTATATCACGTTCTCAATGCCATCAATTGGTGTGCGTACCTGATTCATGGAATCGCGGTCACGGATCGTCACAGACTTATCATCAAGTGATTCGTAATCGATCGTTATGGAATATGGTGTGCCGATCTCGTCATTTCTACGATAGCGTCTGCCAATCGTGCCGGAATCATCATATGACACCAGTAATCCCCTGTCACGAATAAGTGCGACAATTTCTTTTGCAGGAGTTATCAACTCGCTTTTTGTCATAAGTGGCAGAACAGCAACCTGAACAGGTGCAACTTCACTCTGGAGTTTGAACACGATCCTGCTCTCTTCTTCAGGTTCTTTTGCGTCTTTTCCTTCCTGTGCTGTGACCATCTCTTCATTGAATGCATGTTCCATTGTGCAGTAAAGTATCCTGTCTATGCCGAATGATGGTTCGATCACATGTGGCACTACGGTCTCTCCGCTGACCTTTACAGTCTCCTCTGCAAATTCCACAAGGTCTGATGAAACAATGAATTCTTCACCGTCTGCGATAATAGTGATCTCATCCTGTTCGAGTTCTTCCTGTGTGAGGGCTTTAAGTGCATCAGCAACTGCCTTTGCTTTCCCTTTGAAGGCAGGTCCGAGTTTGCCCATGTTTGGCTTTACTACAAAACTTGTGACCATCTTTGGCTCGTCATACTCAATGTATGCGGAAAGTTCGGTCTTGCTGGTTTTTGCATGCGCATTCAGGTCATAATCTGTCCTGTCTGCGATACCGACGACCTCAATCCATCCGAACCTGTCTGTCTCGATCTCTGCATCCCAGCAATCAATGGCATAGTGTGCCATCTCATCCTTCTTATGCTGTCTGAATCTCAGGTGTTCCGGGGAAATACCGACACGCTGGAGGAAATGGTTGGTAAGTGCGATATGGTATGCCAAAAATTCATGGGCAATGATTCCCTGTTCGAGTGCATCGCCAATAGTGATCTGCTTAACAGTGCCACGTTCCTGTCCTTCCTGGGAGTATAGGTTTAAGGGTGTATCTGCGAACCTCTCTATATTTGGGTGTGTTTTGTCACGCGGGTCAATGAATATTTCAGCCTCTGCCTGTGTGAATTCCCGAAGCCTGATAACACCCTGACGTGGCGATATCTCGTTACGGTATGATTTGCCGATCTGTGTTGCACCGAATGGGAGTTTGTCGCGGTAGAACTTCAAGAGTCTCTGGAAATTGACAAACATGCCCTGTGCGGTTTCGGGGCGCATGTAACCTGGCCGCCCTCCGCCAGGTCCGATTGCGGTTTCGAACATCAGGTTGAACTCGTATGCATCACCAAGATCGCCGCCACATTCGGGGCATTTGATGTTATTGTCCCTGATGAGTGTATCCAGTTCGGTATTGCTTAGCGCGTCTGCAACCTCTACTATATTATCTACGAGATGGTCTGCCCTGAATGCTTCACCGCATTTTTTGCATTCGCAGAGCGGGTCGGAAAAACCACCAATATGACCGGATGCCACAAAAACATCTTCGATACCTATGGTCGGGGTTTCGATCTCCATGTATCCTTCATGGATGACGTACAACTCGCGCCATATCTGTTCGATCCGTCTTTTAAGGGTGCTGCCAAGCGGGCCATAATCATAAAACCCTGCGGCACCGCCGTATAGTTCAAAGGAATTCCATAAAAAACCGCGCCGTTTTGCGAGTTCAATAACTTTCTCATATTTGTCCATAATGAAGCCTCATAAGTTGAATAATTGGAATGTTGGAATGATACATCATCGATATTTCCATTACATTTAATTGTGTCGAGATATCTGCATGATTTTGACATTATATATTCTAGGTGGTGTGGCCACAATCTCTTAAATGTGTAGTCACAATGTATATAAGGGCGAACATACACATGAGTATAAGAAGCAAGGTAATAAGCGTTCTACAAAAAAATCTTTATCGTACCACCGATTGATTTTTTTAAGTCATTCCAACAAAAATTCTTGCTTCACTCAATCCTCTAATTTTAGTGTCTGTAATATTTATCAGTAATGATCTTAGGTTAGCTATGTCATGGCGAGAAGTTTATCAGATATAGATCTACACATTATGCCAAATTGATTCCTGAATTAACAAACGATTCATGTTCATCTTCTCATCCTGCATATAGTTTGATCTTGCCTCCGGTTTCCAATCGATATGCAAGGTAAGATGATGATTTTAAAGGATCTCCTCAACATTGAGTGGGTTAATATTCGACGGGATGAACTGGATTTACAGGATGGGGCGGACCACTCATATCCTGTCAATCCAGTTCATCCTGTCTATTAATTCAGGAAATATGATTTCCATGTTTGAAAACATATCCGGAATAGTGATGTTGCCCACACAATGTTAAAGAGAACCATTTTAAAGAGAACCATTTTAAAGAGCGTCTTGCAAGACTTACGGAGCGAAGCTTGAATATATTTTTGATCTTATATTCGATGGAATGGAATGTCTAAATTGCATACGTAAGTCGTATATCAGAATTTTGCTTCAGGCGGTTTCAGAACGCTTGTCCAAAGAGAAAGCTGACGATCTAAAAGAGTTATGCGGGATTTTCGAGCTTTAGTTTCCCGCACATTTTGAACTTAAAATTATGCTTGTACCTATGCTTATACTCATACTTGTATCGCTTCTTCCACTGTCATCCCACTGTGTACGATCTTCGACATTTTTGATACAAGTGCAGCAGGATCGTCAGACTGGAATACGTTCCTGCCGATCGAAGCACCCTTTCCACCTGCGACAAGTGAATCATATGCCATCTCAAGAAGTTCCTGCTCGTTGTTCATTTGTGGTCCACCGGCAATCACAACGGGTACAGGACAGCCTTTGACCACTTCTTTGAATGTGTCGATGTCGCCTGTGTAATTCGTTTTGACAATGTCTGCTCCAAGTTCCGCCCCGATACGTGCGGCATGTTTGACATATTCAACATCGTGCTCTGAGTCCACTTTTTCGCCTCTTGGATACATCATTGCCAGAAGTGGCATTCCCCATTCATCGCACCGCTCTGCGACAAATCCAAGATCTTGCAGCATGTCAGATTCATCCTCTGCTCCTACATTGATGTGTACTGATACTGCATCGGCACCGACCTTTATAGCTTCTTCAACTGTAGTTACGAGCACTTTGCGGTTAGGGTCCGGTCCGAGGGATGTTGATGCTGATAAGTGGATGATAAGCCCGACATCATGCCCATAGCCGCGATGTCCGTATTTTGGCAGCCCCATGTGTCCAAGTACTGCGTTTGCGCCGCCTTGCGCAACTTTGTTAACGGCTTCGGGAAGATCGATAAGTCCTTTGATTGGTCCGGCTCCAACGCCGTGGTCCATTGGGACTATAATCGTGTTGCCTGTACTGCGGTCGAATATCCGCTCCATCCTGACAGATTTGCCAATTTCGCTCATGAGGTGTGTATAGAGTTTTATGTTAGATAGTTTTTGCGCAGGATATTTAGAATGCGTGCTATATCTATGAAAAAACCACCGAGAACATAAAGAACACAGAGTTGTTAATTGGTGTACAAATTGCTTCTGCGCTCATCCTCGTGTCATGTCAACAACACAATGTCCTGGGACGGAAGGGAGTAAGACAGATGCAAAAAACGACTTGACCGCGCAAAAGCGCGGCACGTTTCTACACCATGAACGCAAAATACAAAACGGTTTTCAAGCAGTATCGTATTTAGAGATATGGGAATTGCAGTTTTGGATTTGAGGTTATGGGTTTGGCAGCAGTGGAATCTGCCGCCTGCGGCGGAAACTGATGTTCCGTTTTCTTTAGTTTAGGTCAATTGCTGTGACTTTCTTTTTAGCATCGGCACCCGCATGTACGTATAATTTGCCCGCGTGTGTTCCTAAATCGGTGCGCTGACGGCACTGTGTAGAAACCGATCTGTCATCTTGGAGTTTAGAAAATTGAAATTGTGCCATGTGATCTATCTTCATAATCCGACACTTGATAGTTGATGAGACACTAGTGTCGAGTCAACCATACAATATCGCTAGATATATGATCTGACACTGTTCCAT
>DQIO01000329.1:0-4485 GCA_020793555.1 Methanosarcinaceae archaeon
GCCGATCATCATAATCAGACACTTGATAGTTGACATGACACTAGTGTCGAGTCAATCATATTATGTCGCAATATATAATCTGACACTGCTTTGTTTTCTAGTTATTTTCAAGACACTGATTCACGCAGATTCGACCTTAAATCTGCGTTAATCATTGTTAATCTGTGTCTGAAATATTTATTGAATATCACTGTATTTTGGAATTGTTTAATGTGGTCCATGTTTTGTATGATTGACACTTAAATGTTGACACAACACTAGAAGTCCAAAATCACACAATTGGCAAGATATAAACGACTCACCCCATCCTATGAAACCTATAAATCCCATCTAATCTAATATTTACCCACTCAAAGTTTGGGAGACTTTACAAATGTCCTAATCTTTTGCAGCATTAAGTTTTGACCTGAATACCGTAACCTCAATAAGCATCAATAAAATAAGCGCTCCCACATACACACCAGCAATAAGTGAAACTTCACCAAAATCAAAATCTTTTCTTGCAAATACATCGATCACTATAATCCCAAATAAAACCATGAAATAAGAGATGAAACTAAAAGCCATCGCTTTATTCCAATCTTTGATGACGGAAGTTTCATTTAACATTCTGACCTCGTGCAATGTCTGATGTTTAGATGTCAGAAGTTTTTTCCATGAAAGATTATTCTCCCGGCTTTGTATGTCGGGATGTGTATCAAACATCGATAGGTGCAGATCGTATGATTCTTCCACCTTAAGAAGATTGACCGGAAACATGTGTGCATGCCCGGGGTTTATCTCTCCCAGATGCTGCAATTGTACATAGCGCTCAATGCGCTCAAGTGTTTCCACTAAAAGCTGCGAATTGTCAGTCAAAATCGTGCTCACCTCATCAGCCGCATACTCACGCGCACGCGATGTCGAAAATTGTACAAGCAATGCTGCCGGTGGTCCTACCAGCCCCATTGCAAGAAAACGTATTAGCCTTGGTGCAGGATCATACTCCTGGCCGAATCCGGTTAGCAGCGAGCCCCAAAGCGCAGCAGTCGAAAACGATGCAAGCGTTCCAGCAAAAAGTGCCGTGACCGTACTTAAGGGAACATCCCCGTTCTTAATGTGCCCGATCTCATGGGCAAACAAAACCTCAAGTTCATCACTATCAAAAAAATCCATTGCCTTTGTTGAAACAGCAACCGATGCACGGCTTCCGGTTCCAACAGTGAACATTGCCGGAATTTGTGACTCGAATACATACAGATTGGGTTCGGTCACTTGCGCCAGATTGGAAAGTGTCCCAAGGATTGAGTTTAATTCAAAGGATTCAGAAGTATCAACTTTTCGGGCACCATACCATCTCAAAAGTATCTTACCACTGAATCTGTTAATAAAATAACTCAAGATCAGCATCACTACCAGTACAATTCCGGCTATAGGGATTCCACCAAATATGCCTGCAATGAGAACAAAGGGAATCGAAGGTACGACGAAAAATAATGCGATCTTGAGTTTGTCCATTTTTGTTATATTCATCCCTCACAAATTTCATCAACTATATCAAATGCCATCAAATATCAAAATCTGACTTTGTATAACACATATTGCAGTTGTTCTATATTTATATTGTTCATGATTTGGTTGAAAATTTTGATATTCGCCAAATAATCATGGATAACATGAGTGAATATATGACAATGCATATTTGATTAGCCATTAAATCGTTGTGTTGGGCACAAGCCTTTAATGAGTAGGATGAAAACAGTGCTACCACTATACGTGTAGCACGGCGCTGTCCTCACCACTGCCATACACACACATCGATGTTTCAAACGCTGTCAGCGCATTTGTGTTTGCACGGATTGCCCTACGTAGAAACTGCGTATTTTGCACGGGCGTGTAGTAGCAGTGGAACGCGCAGCCTAGGAAATTGAGAGCCTACTACGCCCGCAAAGCGTGCAGATCACAGATGTCGTAAAGTTATTTATAATGTTGGGGCTTCATACTCCCTTAAACTTATCTACAATTGCATCTTTATTAAATCTACAAAGGGAGAAGCAGGGTAATCGAGAATTATGCTTAAAGAGTTATTCAATCCTGAATCAGTAGCAGTCATAGGAGCCTCGCGAACCAAGGGAAAGGTCGGGCGTGCAGTACTTGAGAATCTGCTCAATGATTTCAAAGGCAGCATTATCCCCATAAACCCCAAATCCGATGATATACTGGGATTACCATGTTATCCAACAATTCTGGATGTTCCTGATAATATCACAGTTGACCTTGCAGTAATAGTCATTCCTGCCCGTTTTGTTCCAGATACGATCGATGAATGCGGACAGGCAGGTGTCAAAAATGTAATCGTGATCTCGGCAGGATTCAAGGAATCAGGCGTGAAAGGTGCAAAACTAGAACGGGAATGTGTCGCGATCGCAACAAAATACGGCATGCGGATGCTCGGTCCGAATTGTCTTGGTCTTATTGATACCACCTCAAATCTGAATGCATCCTTTGCCGCGTCTATGGCGCATGGTGGCAACATTGCACTGATGTCGCAATCGGGTGCTATCTGTACTGCAACACTTGACTGGGCAGATGCAAATGAAGTGGGATTCTCTAAATTTGTAAGCCTTGGTAACAAGGCAGATCTTGCAGAGAATGACCTTCTTTTGGAATTTGCGAATGATGATTCAACAGCCGTGATCACGGCGTATCTTGAAGGCATCAAGGACGGACCGCAGTTTATGGATATTGCCCGCCGTGTATCAAAGATAAAGCCTATTATTATACTAAAATCAGGCAGGACCGCAGTCGGTTCGCGGGCAGTGTCCTCGCATACGGGTACACTTGCAGGTTCAGATGAAGCCTATAATGCCGCATTTAGCCAGAGTGGAGTAATCCGTGCCGATTCTGTGGAAGATATGCTGGATTATGCGCGCGCATTTTCCTCCCAGCCAATTCCGCGCGGCAAAAACATTGCGATACTCACAAACGCAGGCGGGCTTGGAATATTGGCCGCAGATGCATGTTCAATGGCAGGATTATCTCTTGCATCCTTTGATGAATCAACAATCATGCGCCTTCGTGAACGCCTGCCGCCTGCTGCGAATTTCTACAATCCTGTGGATGTACTCGGGGATGCGAGCGCAGAATTGTACGGATATGCGCTTGAAGTATTACTTGACGACAAGGGTGTAGATGGCATTATTCTTTTAACGTCACCACAGGCAATGACTGCTGTGGATGAGATTGCAACGATCGTTGCAGAAAAGTCAGATTTATCCAAAAAACCGATTTTGTGCAGTTTTGTCGGAGGCACAATGATCGCAGAAGGAGAGCGAATACTCAACAGCCGCCAGATACCTAATTATTCATTCCCTGAGCGTGCGGTTGCCAGTATGCGCACGCTGTGTCATTATTCCGAAATTAGAAAGAAGACATACAATCCGCCACAGTCAATTGAATTTGATGAAGAGATGGCGGCTCAAATTCTTGAAAACGCTGCTAAACGAGATCAGCGAACACTTGGTCTTGAATCATTCGATATACTAAAAGCATACAACATTCCCGTAGTTGCGACAGAGATCACAAAAACACTTCCCAATACAATTGAAGCATGTGAAGAAATGGGGTATCCTGTGGTTATGAAGATAGTTTCTTCTGATATATCTCATAAGTCCGATGTGGGTGGCATACGATTAAACCTCCAAAACGCGGATGATGTTGAGAGGGCGTATCACACCATGATGTCAGATGTCCAACGATATATGCCGGATGCACACATAGCAGGTGTTCAGATCCAGAAGATGGTGACGGGTGGTAAGGAAGTCATAATCGGGATGAATCGGGATGTTCAATTTGGTCCGCTACTTATGTTCGGGCTGGGCGGAACGTATGTCGAGTTTTTAAAGGACGTATCCTTTGCTGTGGCACCAATTAACAAGGATGATGTGAAGCACATGGTATCATCCATCAAGACCTATCCGTTGCTTGCAGGTGTGCGGGGAGAGGAACCTTCTGATATCGATTCGATAGTTGATGTTCTTATGAAGTTTTCACAGATGGTAACTGATTTCCCGCAGATACTTGAATTTGAGATAAATCCGCTAATGGTCTTGCCTGACGGTCAGGGGTGTGTTGCTATGGATATCAGGCTAACTATAAGGTAAGGGTAAAAATGTTGGACATAAACGAACCAAGTCTGATCAAGCAGAACCAAAATTGCGGTCAGTTTTTAGTGTAGAATTGTAAAAAAGAAAGCGGGCAAATTGATCTATTCGCCCTTTCGTCTCTGCATCAAAAACATTAGACCAATCACAGAAATGACAGGCAATGCAATTGTTGGAAACTCTGGAACTTCTGCCGAGTTTTGTGTATTCACGGGATTTATCGTAATTGATACAGTGACGATATTGCTGTTGTCACATCCGTCATTCGCTTTGTATGTGAAACTGTCTACACCATTGAAGTTTGAATTTGGCGTGTAGCTGAATGAACCGTTTGTATTCAAAA
>DQIO01000329.1:4585-29185 GCA_020793555.1 Methanosarcinaceae archaeon
ACACCATTGAAGTTTGAATTTGGCGTGTAGCTGAATGAACCGTTTGTATTCAAAATCAGATTACCGTTTGTTGTACTGTCTGCCAAGACAGCATTTAGAGGATTGTTCTCAAGATCATTATCATTTATAAGAATACCAGGTTCAATTACACTGAGAACAGTGTTCTCGACCATACTGTAACTATCACCAACAGCAACAGGTGCATCATTCACAGGATTGACTGTGATTGTGACAGTGGCAATATTGCTGTCGTCATAACTGTCATTCGCTTTGTATGTGAAACTGTCCACACCATTGAAGTTTGAATTTGGCGTGTAGCTGAATGAACCGTTTGTATTCAAAATCAGATTACCGTTTGTTGTACTGTCTGCCAAGACAGCATTTAGAGGATTGTTCTCAAGATCATTATCATTTATAAGAATACCAGGTTCAATTACACTGAGAACAGTGTTCTCGACCATACTGTAACTATCACCAACAGCAACAGGTGCATCATTCACAGGATTGACTGTGATTGTGACAGTGGCAATATTGCTGTCGTCATAACTGTCATTCGCTTTGTATGTGAAACTGTCCACACCATTGAAGTTTGAATTTGGCGTGTAGCTGAATGAACCGTTTGTATTCAAAGTCAAAGTACCGTTTGTTGTACTGTCTGCCAAAACAGCATTTAGAGAACTGCTATCACTATCAGTATCATTGGCCAAAATACCTGGGGCAATTACATTAAAATCAGAATCCTCATTCACACTGTAATTATCATCAACAGCAACAGGTGCACTATTCGAATTTCCGAGGATCAGTCCCTGTTTTATCTGGGAACTCGGAAATGCGCTGAAACTGCCTTTTTCTGAATTGTTGAGGGCAAATTCAGTAATGTTACTAAATTCATGTGGATCTAAATCAGTTACATTGTAATATGTGGAGGTTGGTTCATTGTACTCCACCCCATTTATGTTAACACTATAGCTGTCTGTCAGGTTGTCTGAATCATTTCCCAATGTATGGTTTATCCATAAGTCATCAGTGTTGTTACTCAAATCCACAGGTATCACAAAGAGTAAAAACACTGCGGAAGTTAAAACTAATATAATAATGCTATTCATTTCGTACCACCGAATTAATATATTAATTCAACATATATAAATACAGCGGTTTAAAAGACCTTGTAGCAAAATATCGTCAATTTTCAATATAAGATTTCGATAGAAGATTTCGGTAGAAATCATCGATAAGGTCTAATGACGTTGTTTATCATTATGGATGTTCTAGATAAATTCCTCAGTATTATCAAACAGCGGCATGAATTTCGTACTAAAAAACATAAAAATATCTCGTAAGGGACTAATACTAATAATCTACTACTAATATCTATACTACTAAAACAATAATTAAAAATGTTATTACTAAACTGATACATGATAGGAATTCAGGAGGGAGATTGTGGCATCTATATTAATAAGTTCATCCGAGAAATATTCAGGAAAGAGTGCTGTATGCATAGGGCTTGGGACAATACTAAAGAGAAAGGGTTACAATGTTGGTTACATGAAACCGATCGGGAACCTGCTGGTCGATGTCAATGGCATGCTCGCAGATGAGGATGCAGAGGAGATGCGCAGGATATTCGGGCTGACCGATCCAATCAAATCCATCACACCAATTCTTTTAACAGAAACTCTCACCCATGATGCACTCATGGGAGTTGAGAAAGAACTTGACGAGACATTAAATAATGCATTTTCGACTATATCGGAAGGAAAAGACGTGGTGCTAATAGAGGGTGCCGGAGGCATTGGTGGCGGTGCGATGTATAACCTATCCGACCCGGAGGTTGCTTCAAAATTAAATACACACATTTTACTTATCACCAGATATGATTCTGTGTTTGCGGTTGACCGCATTCTTTGTGATTTTAAGACTATCGATGATGCAAATATGATTTCCGGCGTGATATTGAATGATGTCCCGGAAAGCGAATATAAAAAAGTGACTGAACTTGTGGTTCCATTTTTGGAAAACAGGGGCATAACTGTATTTGGTGTTATACCACAGGATGCAACCCTTCGTTCTGTGACGATTTCCGATATTATAAAAGATCTGCATGGTGAAGTTCTTGCAGGTGCAGATCACCTTGACAATCTTGTCGAGCACTATTTTGTTGGGGCAATGGAAGTGAATTCCGCCATCAAATACTTCAGACGTGCACCCAACAGTGCTGTGATCACAGGTGGGGACCGTTCCGATATCCAGTTGGCAGCAATCGAGGCAAAGGTTAAGTGTCTGATCCTGACCGGGAACTTACGCCCAAGTGAAGCTGTGCTTGGCAGTGCGGAGCATGCGGATATTCCAGTCATACTTGTGCGGGGTGACACGATGAGCACGATCGAGAGGGTTGAGCACCTGATTGGGAGAGCGCGTATAAAACAGGACAGGAAACTTAATAGGATTGTGGAATTGATCGAGAACAACGTTGATGTGGATTCACTTGAAAAAGTGATTGGACTTTGATGGATTTCTAAATTTAAATATAAATTTAAATCTAAATTTAAATTTAAAACCACATGCATAAATATAATCCCAGATAATATCGAGTAGATTTCGTAGGTAATCTAGGTCAATATTATAATCATTGTATTAATCTAATTAAAATTACATTAAATATTGTGCTGAGGGATATATTGATTAACAAAGATTTTCTCACAATTGATGATTTTAACACAGATGACGCGACAGTTCTTGTTCGTGTGGATTTGAATTCTCCTATGGACCCTGATGGCAATATTCTTGATGATATGAGAATACGGAGCCACTTGATCACGTTGAAGGATCTTGAAAATTCAAAGGTTGTATTGCTCGCACACCAGAGCAGACCCGGGAAAAATGATTTCACTACAATGAGGGCACATGCTTTGCGTATGTCAAGCTATCTTGGACGTACGGTAAAATATGTAGATGATATTTTTGGATCACATGCACGGTCGAGCATATCATCGATGAGGAAAGGAGATGTTATTCTCCTTGAAAATGTTAGGTTCAACTCAGAAGAGATGCTGAAAAGATCGGCATCAGAACATGCACAAACTCATATGGTTCAGCAGCTTTCTCCGCTTTGTGATATATTCTTAAATGATGCATTTGCAGTATCACATCGGGCACAGTTGTCGATTCTTGGATTTACCGAAACTCTTCCAAGTGGTGCTGGCAGAGTCATGGAAAAAGAGGTAATTTCACTTGATAAGGGTATAAAAGGTGGTGGTGCTCCCTGTATATTCGTGCTTGGCGGAGCGAAGGTCGATGATTCGCTTAAAGTTGCTGAAAATGTTTTGTCAAATGGAAATGCGGACAGGGTGTTGCTTACAGGTATTGTTGGTAATGTGATGCTTTCGGCATCAGGTGTAGATATTGGCAAGGTTAATATAGATTTTATTAAATCACAGGGATATATTGATCTTATTGAGAATGGAAAGAAACTTATCGATAAATTCAACGGCAGGATCGGGTTACCGATGGATGCTGCATTAAATGACAATGGTAATCGAATTGAAGTTCCTGTTGATGAACTTTCAAAAAATGATCTACCTGTTTATGATATTGGACTTGAAACAATTGTTAAATTTACAAAAGAGATTGAAAATGCAAAAACTGTTGTTTTAAATGGACCTGCCGGTGTTTCCGAGATCGATGCATTCGCGCTTGGCACGCATGAGATCATAAGATCTGCGGCAAGGTCTGAATTTTCAATTATTGGAGGTGGCCATATATCCGCAGAGGTCATTAATATGGGACTTGAGAACAGTTTTTCTCACCTGAGTACCGGCGGAGGGGCATGCATTGATTATCTTGCAGGGGAAAAGCTTCCCGGTATAGAGGCATTAAAGGATGCTGCACTGCGATATAAGAGATCAACGCATTGATACTTAAATTACTTTCACTTCAATTATTGGTACCTCAATACTTTAATATATCTATCCATAGGGAAAAAGTATGATGCTAACAAATAATGAAGGCGGCATGGCAGTTCATCTGGCACGGGACACAATAGAGACTTTTTTGAATAAGGGTGCAGTTACTAAATTATCGGATGTTGACCTGCCAGATATTTTTAACAAAAAACGTGGCGTGTTTGTTACATTAACAAAACAAGGAATGCTGCGTGGTTGTATTGGATATCCATATCCTGATTCAGCACTTGGAAATGCAATAATTGATTCTTCAATATTCGCAGCTGTAAAGGATCCAAGATTTCAACCGGTCAAATCTCCTGAAATGGACGATATTGCAGTAGAGGTCACTGTGCTCACACAACCTGAACTTATTGATGTGTCTCCGCAAGAACTTCCAAAGATTATCGAAATTGGCAGGCATGGATTGATTGTTAAGGATGGGGACAATCAGGGATTGTTGCTTCCTCAAGTGGCGTCGGAAAACGATTTTGATGAGGTTAAGTTTTTAGATCAAACATGTTTGAAAGCCGGATTATCACCGGATGCATGGAAAAAAGGTGCAGAGGTGTATTGGTTTGAAGGTCAGATATTCAAGGAGAGTGTCCCGCGCGGGGATGTGATCGAAAAGAATTTCATGAAATGCGGTGATTGAAATATCATTTATTCATTTGCAGGTTCAATGTGCACCACCACATCACTAACACCTTCATAACAATCTTTTAGGCGTTTTTCAACATCATGTGCGAGTGCATGTGCCTTGTCTGTATGCATATCCGGGCGAACCTTTACGTGAAGGTCAATGTGAATATTATTCGCACCGCCGCGTGTTCGTATCTTGTGACACTCAATTACGCCATCCATTGCTTCAACGACAGAGCAGATGGATTCATCATCAATACGGGAAACATCACACAATGTGTGGGTACTTTGTCGTATGATCAAAATTCCTGCGCGGACAATAACTATTGCAATGATGAGTGCAATAAGCGGATCAATTATGGGATATCCTATTTCAATTGCAACCAGACCCAGTATCACAGATAATGATACATAGATGTCGCTTTTTGTGTGTATTGCATCTGCGATCAGTATCTCACTGTTTAGCTCCACTCCTTTTTTGTGTTCATAGGTTGTAACAAAAAGATTTATCCCAATTGTAACAACCATGACAATAAAGCTCATCGAGGTTATGTGTGGTTGTGATCCTGTTGTGAACCTGTCAATTGAACTTTGCAGTATTTCGAATCCCACAAATAGCAGGAGGAATGCAATGGCTATTGATGCCATTGTTTCATATTTCTGATGTCCGTAAGGATGGTTTTTATCAGGGGGTTTGGATGCGATCTGAATCCCGATTATGCCTATTATGTTTGACACGCCGTCAAAAAGTGAGTGATATCCGTCAGCCTGCATGCTGAGCGTGTTTGAAATCAGACCATAGGCTATCTTGGCTATGGCAACAAAAAGATTCAATAAAAGGATAATGATCAATATTTTACGTACTTTATCGAATCGGTTTTCCATGATAGGTGGAATTCTTATGGATGCGATATAAAATGTGTTATTCCACGAGGGTCAAGCACAGTTACTTGCATGTTAATAACAATAAAAAGTCGGCACACATTTAAATAGCAATAAAAATATATATCTATATGGTGATTTATATGAAAAACGCAAGTTTACGAATAATAACATTTTTAACAATTGTGTCTCTACTCGCTTTAATTACCACAAGCGGGTGTCTTGAAACCCCTGAAGCTACACCTGCTAAAGTCAGCAGTGAAGCACTCTCTGAATATGGATGGGTGCAGATTGGCGATGTGGCCTATGAAAGTCAGGAAGAAGAAATATCAGGTACAGTAATAAAGGTCAACACTGCGATGATTACGTATCAGGATGAACAACTTGGCCAGGATATGCTGGCAGAACTAAGCAAACTGCAAAGCCAGTATAATGTACAGGTTGACGCGCAGTTGCCAACAGTAGGATCCCAGTTGATGACACTTCGTGTTGTCTTGCCTGGAGGAATAGGACTGCCATCAAGTGCCATGTCCAGTCTGATCGATTCACAGATCGATAAGATGGCACATGAAAACAATATTGGTAATTTCACGAAGATTGGAACCCGTGAGATAACCGTTAATGATGGTTCAGTTATTACTGCAAACACCTATTCAGGTACAATTGCTCTTGACGGTGATATGAATGATGCATCAATTGATGTTATGGCAATCATTGCACTATGGTCAAGTTCAGGTTCTAATATATTTACGATTGGTGTTGTTCCAGATGGTGATATTGACCTAACGATGGGACCGATTGAAAAAACGATAATCACAATTAATGGCGATGATGAAATTGATGAAATTGTAGAAATGATCAAAACCATAAATTAGATATATATTGATTAACGATGAATCATATCTTCATTGTATAATTGTATTCAGAGGTGAATAATATAGTCAAGATTGCAATTACTGGAAAAGGGGGTGTGGGTAAAACCACATTTTCCGGAACTCTTGCAAGGATGCTTGCGCGGGATGGATTCGATGTACTTGCAATCGATGCTGATGCAGATATGAATCTCGCTTCATCTCTTGGTATTGACAATCCTCCGCGCCCGCTTACTGATTATAAGGAAATGATCGATGAGCGTGCAGGCGGCGAAGGCGGAATTTTTAAGTTAAATCCGAAGGTAGATGATATTGTCGAGAGTTTTGGGGTCATTGGTCCGGATGGTGTCAAGATGCTTGTCATGGGCACAATTGAGAATGGGGGTAGCGGATGTATGTGTCCTGCCTCTGCATTTTTGCGTGCGCTTTTACGCCATGTTGTTTTAAAGGATAAAAGTGCTGTGATACTTGATATGGAGGCTGGAATCGAGCATCTTGGACGTGGCACAACTCGTGGTATTGACCTGATGATCATTGTTGTAGAACCCGGCATGCGTTCTATTGAAACTGCGGCCCGGATCAAGGATCTTGCAAATGATATTGGAGTAAAACATCTTGCTGCGATTGTTAATAAAGGGTCGTCAGAATATGTTTTAGCACATCTTGGTAAACTGGGGATACCAGTGTTGGGTGAGATTAATTATGATTCCGAACTTGTCCGTGCTGATTTGGAAGGGTTGGCGCCGATTGATGTTGGTGGCGTGGCGGTTGAATCAATGCTGACAATAAAAGATGGTATTCTGAATATGGTTGAAAAAATTAGCATTGATCATTGATAGAGCTTGTAAATGCTGAAAACAAATAATCAGTACTGGATGCTGAACAGTATTCTTTATATATTATACCTTATATATTATTATACTACAATGAAAATGAGAATTATTCACACATTGTATCAATTTTATTAGATCATACAAAATGGTGAAATTATGGCTGATGATGCCGATGAAAATCTGGAAACGACTCGTCCCAGTGAATTAGACGATAAGAAAAAAGCGGATCGTGATTTACTTTTACAAAAATTCCGCCAAAATAAGGATCAACTTGGAGTCAGCCAGTCATCAGATTCAAAAAATGATGAAGAATCCAGTTCTATTTCTACGGTGCGTTCAGCGTATGGGACAAAAAAAAGCGAACCGTCTGAACAAGTGAGTGGAGAATCCGATGAGGGTGGGCCAAAGATATTCAAGCCAAAAATACAGTTCGAGCCCAAATCGGTAAGTTCTAAGATTTATGAGCCAGAGAACACTGACAAGACCGTTGGATCGGAGGATGAATCTGGAATTCTCACATCTTCGGATAAATCACGAGATTTATTGAAAAGGCTTGCTGAGAAAAGGGCTTCTGAAGAAGAAAAGGAAAGTAAGCTTGGAATACTTACGCCCAAGTCACCATTGTCCAAAACATCCGCCTCAGAACCATTCACATTAACAAAGACGCCGGATGAAGAAGTTGAACGTGAAGAGGAAACAGTTTCACATGGTCTTTTACAACCAACAGTGGAAGAAGTAGAAATCGAATCTGGTGAAACTGAAGGGATCGGGGAAGAAAAAGAAAAAAATTCCGCAGAAGATGAAGGGCAGGAAATTCAAGAATCACCACTGGAAGAAGCCATTGAACCTGTTGAAATCGAAGAAACTGCAAGCGATCTGGTAAAGGATCTTATTGAAGAAGCAAGTACCGAAGACATTGTTCAGGATACAGGGCAAGCGGAAGAAGAAGTAGGGGAAGAAACGGAAGAAAAAAAGATTGGTTTTGTAGATAAGATCAAGAACCTGTTCAAGCAGGAAGAAGTTGAGGTTGAGCCATATGATCCACAGTTGCATGGTCCACTTTGTATATTCAGGGGTGTAGAAGGATATGAAGAACTCGAACGCCATTGGGTAAACGAACCTTATGCTTTTGTTGTTGTTCTTTTTAATGAAGATAAAAACCACTCCATCTATTATGTGGTTGAACCGGAACTTTCAGAATTTGAAGAAACCTTTTTGACAGAGATTAAAGACAGGCTTCGTGATGTTCTTTTGGTAGAAGAATTGGGTGAAGAGGAAGATAGAGATGCGATACTTGAGAAAAAGATTCGTTTTATTGTCAAGGACTATGCTATAGAGATCACTCCTCCAATGCTTGCAAAGATATTATATTACATCAAACGTGATTTTATCAGGTTCGGAAAACTTGACCCCCTCATGTTTGATGACACTATTGAAGATGTATCTGGAAATGGTCATGACATACCGATTTTCCTATATCATAAAAAATATACCAACATTGAAACGAATATCATATACCATGAAGATGAGTTGAATTCCTTTATCATCAGGCTTGCACAAAGGAGTGGTAAACATATATCTGTTGCAGAACCGATGGTTGATGCGACTATGGGAGATGGTTCAAGGATCCAGATGACTCTGGGTACTACGATTACCACTCATGGAAGTACTTTCACCATCCGTAAATTCAGTGACGTGCCGATCACACCGATCGACCTGATAAAATGGAATACCTTTTCAGCCGAATCGATGGCATACGTTTGGTTGTGTATTGAAAACAACAAGAGTCTGATATATGCCGGAGGTACGGCTTCGGGTAAGACATCATCCTTAAATGCAGTTTCATTATTTATTCCTGAAAAAGCAAAGATAATTACGCTTGAGGATACACGTGAATTGAAACTTCCACACATTAACTGGATACCCGCTCTTACAAGGGATTCATTTACAGCAGATGAGCGTGGTGCGGTCGATATGTACGATCTCTTAAAAGGAGCACTACGGCAACGACCGGAATTCTTGCTTGTTGGTGAGGTGCGAGGTAAAGAAGCGCTCACGCTTTTCCAGGCAATGTCCACAGGTCACACAACTTTCTCGACCATGCATGCAGATTCAGTAGCATCAGCTATTCACCGGCTTGAGAACCCTCCAATAAGTGTGCCGCGTACCATGATCCAGGCATTGGACATCATGAGTATACAGACGCAAACCTATTCGAAAGGAAACCGAGTCAGGAGAAATACAAAACTTGTAGAGATCATAGATATTGATCCGAATACAAGGAACATACGGACAAATGATATTTTTGTATGGGATTCGACAACTGATACTTTCCATAGGACCGGTGAATCAAAAGCTCTTTCCGATATACAGATGCGGAGAGGATGGACCAGTGCACAGGTTAAACAGGAATTGATCTATCGCCAAAAGGTATTGGAGTATATGGTTAATAACGATATCATTGACTACCAGGAGATATCCGGGATAATCAATGCTTATCTGGCAACTCCGGAAAAGGTGTTGAAGAAACTCAAGCTGGTTGAGTAATATTTTTAATATGTGGTGAAGTGATGGAAAACAACACACCGACAGCATATGAAGATGATTTGACTATCAGTGATCCTGAGTCCAATGCAGGACTCGATTTAGCAAATGCTGTCGAATCCGAATCGTCTATCCCATCTGAATCCAAAAAAAGCCGAAAGAAAAAAGTTAAACAATCTAAAAATGGTGGAAAGGATTCAGTTTCTGTCATCGATGTTTATACCAAAAAAGCCACTGCACTTTTGAGTTTGTTCAAGAAGGTTCCATTTGTTCTCTTAGGGGACAGGATGAAAGCCAAAAAAAGCAAGTATGCCAATCTGCAGCTTAAGCTTAAGCAGGCAAGGATTCCGACATCATATGAGATGTACATATCAAACGCCATTTTTTATTCTATTGTAAGTGGACTTATCGGTGCAATACTGGGTATTTTTACCGCATACATTGTCTTGCTTGTTGTTGGTTTACCGGATAATATCACACAATTAACGTTTGGACCTTCAACTGCATGGATACTTGATTATAAGGAACTGATTGTAGCTTTTTTTATTATTATAGTTTTGACTGCGCTTTTGGGTGGTATCACTTATGCATTCTTTATGATATATCCCGGATTCCAGGCAAGTGAGCGCAAAGGAAAGATTGACAGGCAGCTCCCGTATGCTGTTACATTCATGTATGCCTTGACCAAGGGCGGCATGAATATCATAGATGTATTCAGGTTGCTCGCACGATCGGAGGATACGTATGGGGAAGTATCTAAGGAAGTTGATACATTCATACGCGATATGGATTACTTCGGGCATGATCTGAGGACTGCACTTGCAAATGTCAGTGAGATGACCCCCTCTTCAAGGTTTCAGGACCTTATGTATAACCTTCTGACTGTTATTGACAGTGGGGGTAACATTTCCAAATATTTCCAGGATAAGGCCGACCAGTATCTCCAGCACACTATTATTGACCAGAAAGGATTTTTGGAAACACTGGGATTGCTTGCAGAATCATATGTGACGGCATTTGTTGCCGGGCCGTTGTTCATTATCATAATGGGTGTCATGATGGCTGTAATGGGCTCTGGGACATCGACGATGGTTTATGCCATCATATACGCAGTTCTTCCTATAGGCTCTGTCATGTTTGTGGTCATGATAAGTATTATTACGCCCGGTGAGATGGGTGAACCTGCGCTTCTGCCGACAAAGGCTGTGTTGGACCATGGGATCCCGGACGTTCCTGCGCATCTTGCACCGGTCTATGATGTGGAAGGTGAAGTGATCGATGAGACTGAAGAAAAGGTAAGGGAAAGGACGAATTTCGAAAAATTTATCAAATCCAAAAAATCACTTGCATTTAAGGAGATTATAAAAAGACCACTAAAACCAATGCTCAATAATCCGATGATATCATTGGCAGTCACTTTGCCAATAGCACTTCTTTATGTTATTATACCTGTTGCAATGAACATTGATTCATTGCGCGATACTGCGGTAATGGTTAATTTCATTGATGATCGTATTGTTGTGGCCCTATACATTATTCTTATTCCTCTGATGTTATTCCATGAAAGAAAGTCACGAAGGCAAAAAAAACTTGACAAGAGCGTTCCTGATTTTTTGAAAAAACTTGCAAGTACCAATGAGACCGGTATGACGCTCAGGGATTCAATACGACTTATGGCAAAGTCTGAGTCCGAAGCGCTTAGTAAGGAGATCAAAAAGATATGGAAAGATATCGTATGGGGACTTGAGATCAATGATGCTCTTGTCAGGTTTGCGAACAGATTAAGGACATCGGTTGTTGCACGTTCCCTGACTCTTATTACCAAGGCGAACGAGTCAAGTGGTGACATAGGGGAAGTTCTCATGGTCGCTGCGAGGGATGCAGCATCTGAACAGGAAATGAAGGCTGAACGGTCGATGACCATGATGATATACATTGTTATTATCTACATGTCGTTTCTTGTCTTTGTGGGTGTTATATTTGTCATATCCACTACATTCCTTGCTGAGATGGCTGCAGCAGGCGAACGAATGGCATCTTCAGGTTCTCAGGGTGGCTTCCTTGGAAGTTTTGATCTTGAAGCATATACACAGCTCTTTAAGCATGCAGCTATCATTCAGGGAGTAAGTTCCGGTCTTATGGCAGGTGCAATGGGGGAGGGCAGTGTTATGGCTGGACTTAAGCATTCGGTCATCATGATGACAATAGGGTATGTCATATTTACGATGTTTGTATGATACATGCCTGTGTTGATGTTTCCATTTTGAGGTTATGATGAAAATTGCAGGAATTGATGAGGCAGGCAAAGGTCCTGTGATAGGTCCAATGTGTATTGCCGGCGTTATGGCTGATGAGGCAGGAATTAATGCACTTAAGAATCTTGGGGTTAAGGATTCAAAAAAGATCGCACCTAAAAAAAGGAAACAATTAGCAGGGCAGATCAAGAAGTACATTGACGATTTTTATATATTCGAGATCAGCCCACAACAGATCGATGAACTGCGAAAGATTATGACCATGAATGTTATCACAGTCACTGGTTTTTCCCGTGTGTTGGAGAATCTGCATCCAGATAAGGTTTTTTTGGATGCGGCAGATGTAAATGCTGATCGATTTGGAAGGCATGTGAAAGATGCCTATTCTCGAAAATATCCTGTGGCTGCAAAACAACTTACGGTAATCTCTGAGCACAAGGCAGATGATACGTATCCGGTGGTGGCTGCGGCATCAATTCTGGCAAAAGTTAGACGCGATGAGTTGGTTGATGATATGAGAAAAGAGATCGGGATTGATTTTGGTAGTGGGTATCCATCTGATCCAAAAACAAAAAAATTTCTTCTGGATTGGGCAAAGGAACATGGCTCGCTTCCCGATATTGTCAGGCATTCATGGAAAACAGCAGAAAATATCATGAATTCATTATAATTTATTATATACATCTGGTCTAATAATATCAAAAACTATATGTATTAATTTTGCAAATTGCAGTTGAACATGTACAAATAAATACTAGTGTCATGTCAATTATCAAGTGTCTGATTATGAGGGGCATAGGTCATATGAAATTAGACTCCAAAATTACCGATCGGTTTTTACACTGCGTCGTCAGCGCACAGACTTAGGAATACACGCGGGCAATTGTGCGTACATGCAGGTGCCGATATAAGAGATAGGGGCACAGCAATTGACTGGAAGTTAAGAAAACGGAGCATCATTTCCCGCCGTAGGCGGCGGATTCCACTACTACCAAACCCACAACAACCCACAACCCACAACAACCCACAACCCACAACCCACAACCCACAACAACCCACAACCCACAACAACCCAAAACCCACAACAACCCAAAACCCACAACAACCCACAACCTACAACAACCCACAACCCACAACAACCCACAACCCACAACAACTCACAACCCACAACAACCCACAACCCACAACAACCCACAACAACCCAAAACCCAACCATGCAATTCTCATATCTGCAAATATGACGC
The DNA here is from genome assembly GCA_020793555.1 of Methanosarcinaceae archaeon. Taxonomy (GTDB): domain Archaea; phylum Halobacteriota; class Methanosarcinia; order Methanosarcinales; family Methanosarcinaceae; genus Methanovorans. Next base: position 17,802 of record DQIO01000329.1, read on the forward strand.
CGCTTAAAAACCGTTTTGTATTTTGCGTTCATGGTGTAGGAACGTGCCGCGCTCTTACGCGGTCGCATCGTTTTTTGCATCTGTCTTAACCCCTTCCGTCCCGCGACATTGTGTTGTTGGCATGACACTAGTGCCAGTCAAAGCCAGCAAAGGATCCAAAAAAGCAATTCAACTGCGTGCAGATTAGCAAAGCAGTTAGATGCATCTGTACTTATAATTACGATTCAGGTTGAAAACAGTGATGAGGTCGATGAGCTTTCAGTAAAGCGAATGGATAATGCAGTTGAATCCTGTAAAGCGAATGGACTTGATGTATCATATGAAATTGTATCCGTTAAGTCTGATGATGACATCGTTGAAAAGGTTGTGAATATTGCTTCTGATTTTGATTTGATTGTTATGGGTCACTGCAAATATGATAAGATATACAAGTTCCTGCATGAGAGTTTTGCAGAGAATGTTATTCGAATTTCATCATGTCCGGTAATGATTGTTGCCGCCAAATGTCATAAATCGAATTGAGGATATTTCCATTATTTTCTGGTTTTAAAAATCTATATAGATTATTACTTTTTTGCGATATAATCTACCATTGACTTAAACATCCTGATTCCATCTTCTGAACCTAATATTGCTTCAGATGCACGTTCCGGATGTGGCATAAGCCCGATCACATTTCTGTTTGCATCAATGATGCCTGCGATGTTTTCCTGTGAACCGTTTGGGTTCACATCTTCGGTAACATTACCGTTGATGTCTGCATACCTGAATACAATCTGTTCGTTCTCATTCAATTTTGCAAGCGTATTTTTGTCAGCGTAAAAGTTTCCTTCCATGTGTGCGATTGGAATATTGACAATTTCTCCTTTCTTGAATTTTGATGTAAATGGAGTGTCTGTGTTCTCAACCTTAAGGTATGTTGTTTCACAGCGAAATTTCGGATACTTGTTTGTTGTAAGTGCACCATCCAATAGTTTCGATTCAGTGAGTACCTGAAATCCGTTGCATATTCCCATTATCGGTTTCCCCTCGGATGCCATCTTTTTCACTGCATCCATAATTGGCGTGCGTGCCGCGATAGCACCGGCACGCAGGTAGTCGCCGTATGAGAAGCCGCCGGGGATGACCGCACCGTCATATTGACTCAGGTCTTCCTCTTTGTACCATACAAGTTCGGCATCAACGCCTACAACATCCTGTAGTACATGAAGCACATCCAGATCGCAGTTACTGCCGCCAAACTGGATTATGGCAATTTTCATTTGGATTCCCCAAGTTCAATGGTATAATTGTGGATGATCGGGTTTGCGATGAGCTTTTGACACATCTCATCGACCTTCTGTCTGGCAATATCGGCAGATTCAGCATTTAGGTCAATCATATACTTTTTTGCTGTAGCGACACTTTCTGTCTGGTATCCAAGATGTTCCAGTGCACGTTTTATTGTTGTGCCTTCAGGGTCAAGCATTCCAGATTTAAGTTCAATGGTTACTTCTGCATGGTACTGCATTTTTAGTCCTCTATGATTTTATGATTAACATTCTACACAGGTAGGTTATAGTATTGTCAGATTTGTATAATGGGTATCAACAATTAAATAATATCGCTTTGGTTGTGTCAAAATTCTTAATATTGAATGGATATATCACATATCGTCTAAGACATTTTTCGCATACAATATCCTTTGTATAATAGTTATATGAGTTAATATCACGATTGCCACAATCGCCCATGCAATTAGTCCGCTGAATGCACCAAAAACAAGCAATATCATCCTCTCCGGGCGCTCTGCAATTCCAATATCCATTTTTTCAACACCTGCACCCTCTGCCCGCGCGCGAATGTAGCTCACAAGCAGCGAACCGACAAGTGCCATTGCACACCACAGCCACAGGGGTATTCCGAACAGCGCGTGTGTCGAGATGCTACCATCCAGCGCGCCATACATAATGCCAATCAAAACTACGGCGTCAGCATACCTGTCGCAGACCGAATCCAATACCCCTCCAAAAGCTGTTATGTACCCGTTCGCCCTGGCAACCGCGCCATCAAGTATGTCGAACACACCGCTTACGAGGATCAACGCGCCTCCTGTGATAAGTTCACCACGCGAAAATGCCGCCGCCGAGATAATACTAATTGCAAGACCAATGAGCGTCAATGCATTCGGAGATAGAGGGATGACTTTTGCTATGGGAGTGGCTGCTGTTCTTATGGTACTTTTAAGTTGGTTGAGCATGTTTTATGTCGTCCTTAGGAACAATTATCTTTTAATAGTATTTTGAGCTATTGTTTATCCTCAAAAAGCATTTCCACAGCCTCTTTTGCATCTTTCGCCACGCGTGTGCCCTTGATCTCCCACTTTGATTCAAGCACAACTACCGTTTTCCCCATCTTAAGTGAAAGCGCGATCTCTGAAAGTGTGCCGTATTTGCCATCAATCGCGATAAGCGCATCGCATGACTGTGCAATAATGGCATTTCTTGCATGTCCCATCGCGCTTAATATGGCGATGTCGATGTAAGGATTTGCATCTTCGCGCCTGCTGCCGGGTAGGATGCCGATCGTCGTGCCATCTTCTTCTTTAGCACCACGGGCAGCAGCTTGCATGACACCGCCAAGTCCGCCGCAGATCAGAACTGCGCCGCGTTTTGCGATCTCTCGTCCAACTTCCTCTGCAATAATTGCGATACTTTCATCGCATTTTCCTGCACCGATAACTCCGATCTGTTTATTTGCCATGCCCAATCAACTGCTTCACTTTTATTACATATATTCGTCTTGTATTCGTAATATCTCGCGGCTGTCCTTTGCTTTGGAATAATCCTCAAGAGGTTCGTTATTCAACTCTAAAAATGTGTGTCCCCAGTTGAACTTGGCAAGAATGGTGGATGCCTGTTCCTTATACCCCAATATGTATAGTGCTGCTGCGAATGCCTCAACAGAATTCAATTTGAAAGGTTTGCCAAAATTTACGGGATTTGCAGCCAAAAGATATGGGAGAGCGCGGTGCTGGAGTTTTTTCATTTTCAGTTGTGGGAATACGCGCTCCAACTCTTCCCATGAACAATCCAGTACAGTGATGCCGCGTGATATGTTATCCGCAGGGGACAGTGCTTTTTGTGCCATTGGGTTAAGCAGGATAGACCCGCGCTGTATATTTTGTACCTTTTCAAAAAGGTTGGCAAGCCCAAAACGTGCCATTTTCTTTCCAGTACATTTTTTTGGGTCACACTGTTTAGCATGGTATATGTGAAGTTTTACCTGTTGGGGATTTTTATGAATCATATATGTTCAGTTTGTAGTATGTACCTATTATATGTTTTACGCATATAATTTATAGGATAGATACATGTTCATATCATATTTGATAAAACATATTTAGTAAGCGAATATTAATACCAATAGAGATAACTTCAGTATTTTTGTGGGTATTGAGTATATGTATTAAGAGTACACAAATTATATAGAATGGATGCAACATAATTATAATTTATAGTTGCTATTACAGTTAAGTTTTAATTACAATTACAATTACAATTACAATTATGGATACTAAATAATGAGGGAATGGAGGACATTCGATTTTATGGCAATATCATAATTGCATATCAAATAGGTGACAAATCATTATGACTGCAAAAGTATATACAATTGCATCTGGAAAAGGTGGGGCTGGAAAGACAACAACTACTGTAAATCTAGGTACTTGTTTGGCTGGACTTGGGAAAAAAACACTCATATTAGATGCAGATATCGGGATGGCAAACCTTGGTTTAGTACTCGGACTTGAAAAATCAGAGGTAACGCTTCATGAAGTTTTAGCAGGTAAGGCTGATGTTAAAAATGCAATATATGATGGACCAAATGGTCTAAAGGTGCTACCAAGTGGAATATCTTTACAAGGATTCCAAAATTCAAATCCTGAGATGCTGACCAATGTAATGGGGAAGTTGGTTGAAAATTATGATTATATGTTAATTGATGCACCTGCAGGAATCAGCAAGGACGGTGTAATTCCATTGGCAGTAGCAGATGAAGTGATCTTGGTGGTGAATCCGGAGATATCATCTCTTGCAGATGCACTTAAAACAAAAGTGCTTGTTGAAATGATTGACAGTACTGTTATGGGTGTTGTGTTAAACAGGGTAGGAACGACTGCAACTGAAATTGGTAATCAAAAAGTTGAGAGTTTACTTGATTCCAAGATACTCCAATCAATACCCGAAGATCCAAATGTAAGGAATGCATCAGCATTTCGGACACCTGTTGTGGTAAAATATCCTGAATCACCATCATCAATTGCATTTAAAAGGCTGGCTGCATCTTTGGCCGGTATAGAAATGCCGGATGAACCTGATAAATCTCAAGTGAAGGAAGGGTTTGTTGATAGGCTTGCACGTGCTTTATTTGGAGGTATTTGATTGTCATTGACACCATTTGAGTGGACTATTTTTGTTTCATTGGTGGCTCTTGTTATATCGATATCAATAATGGCATATCTTATGCTTATTCGAATACGTCAGTTATCGAACGAATTAAATCACTTTAACGTAAAAGTTGAGATCACAGACGATGAACTTGCCAGATTATGTGACGACATTAAAAATTGCAAAAAAAATATGATTTAAGCAGAATGAGTGTGGTATAATGGATGAAAGTGATAAATCCCAAAAAGCCGATAATGAAAAAAGCAGTCCTTCCATTGAAGATAAGCTGAAAAAACTACAAGATGCCGGATTAATGTCAGATGTGAGGGATGTGTTAGCTTCAAATGAATCTTCATTCGATGACGTTGATTCCGATGCATCAGGTAAATCGGAAGATGTGGTCACTGAGATCGAAAAACAATTAGATGATGTCGAATCCCTTTCATCAGAAGACATCATAAATGTTGAAAACGTGGATGTAGATTTACTTGCTGATAATCTTGGTGCGGATAATGATCATCTCTTAATGTCGGATTCAATAAATGAGCAGGATGATGGTAGACATGTAGTTAATGGTTCCATAGCTGATGAATCCGTAGCTGATGAAAACGTAACCGATGAATCCATAGCTGATGAAACCGTAACCGATGAAACCGCAGCCGATGAATCCGTAGCTGATGAAACCGTAGCTGATGAATCCGTAGCTGATGAAACTGTAGCTGATGCAATTGATGATATTGATGATGATTCATTATCTGATTTGATCTTACCTGAAGGTTCTGATATTAAGATTGAGGAGATTAAGTTTAAGCATGACAGTTCACATCTTGACATTATCAAAAAGACCGAACTTCCTAAAGAAGTAGAAGGTATATGGGAGAAAACTATTAAAGAAATAGTTAAAGAGGAAGAACCTGAAGAGGTTGAAGAAATAAGGCCTCATGAATCTCTATATGATAAACTTGTCAACAAGTTCACCAGAAGAAAATTTGAGATCGAAGAATACAGTTTTGTTGAACATGGTCCACTTGTGGACTTTACCATGCCTGATGGGGCAAATTACGAAGAGATCGACCTTTATGAGGTTAATGCACCATATGCTTATGTTCGAATAATTCATGATCCGGATCTTCATGAATTCAAGTATCAGGTGATTGAGCCAACACTCACGGAAAATGAGGCTGATCTGTTAAAAATGGTGAAAAACCGTCTTGTTGAGACTCTCGATGTTAATTTGAAGGCTATCACATCGGATAATGCAGTCGTTTATATTAAAAAACGTGTATTTGCACTTTTGAAGGATTATAGAATAGACATATCAGCAGCAAACCGTGAAAAAATATTGTATTACATAACGCGTGATTTTATTGGATATGGTGAAATCGATGCAATGATGCGGGACAGTTTACTTGAGGATATATCGTGTGATGGACCAAACACTCCTATTTTTGTTTATCATAAAAAACATGAATCAATTCCTTGCACTATCCAGTTCAATAGTGACGATGAATTGGATTCGTTTGTGATCCGGGTTGCTCAGATATGTGGAAGGCATATATCTATATCAAATCCGCTTTTGGATGCAACAATGCCGGAAGGTTCACGTATCCAATTGACACTTGGTCGTGAAGTTACCACACGTGGAAGTACTTTTACGATCAGAAGGTTCAATGAGAACCCAATGACGCCCTCTGATCTTATAAATGTTCACACGTTCTCAACTGCAATGATGGCTTACATGTGGCTTGCAGTAGAGTCGAGTAAGAGTGTTGTATTTGCAGGTGGTACCGCATCCGGTAAAACAACTGCTATGAATGCGATCTCGCTGTTTATCCAGCCTGAGATGAAGATTGTTTCAATTGAAGATACAAGAGAACTTAATTTGCCGCATCCCAACTGGATCCCGGGTGTCACTCGCGAATCATTTGCAGGTGAATCAAAAGGTTCTATTGAGATGTATGAACTTTTACGTGCATCACTGCGACAGCGTCCGGAATACATATTGGTAGGGGAGGTACGGGGTGCTGAGGCTTATGTATTGTTCCAGGCGATGTCCACAGGTCATACTACATTTTCCACCATGCATGCCGATTCAGTCCAGTCTGTTGTCCACAGGCTTGAAAACCCGCCTATCAATGTACCAAGGATTATGATGCAGGCTCTTGATATTGTTGCTATCCAGGCTCAGGTCAAAGTTGGTGATGAACGTGTCAGACGTTGCAAATCACTCACAGAGATCGTTGGTGTGGATCCACGTACCGGGGAGTTGCTTACAAATGAGGTTTTCGTCTGGAATGCCGCAAAGGATACGTATCAATATTCCGGTCGATCCTATATTGTTGAGAGTGTCATGGAAAATCTCGGATGGGATGAATTAAAGGTAAGGGATGAATTAAAGAGAAGACAGGAAGTTCTTGAGTGGACGCGTATAAAAGAGATCGAAAATTATGCAGACATCTCTAAGATTATAGTTGCGTATAATCGTGAACCTCAAATGATGATGAAAATAGTGAGGCAAGATCTATATGGCTAATTCATATTTTAAGTTTACTTACAACTTTTTTGGTGATTATTACAACAAAAGAAGTGAGAAATATTACAGTCTGCGACAGTCTATCTTGAGAAACAGGATGGATATTGGGTACGACATGTATCTGTCCGGTGTACTTTTTGCATCGATAATTTGCTCTTTGATAGCACTTATTATCCTAAATGTTCTTTTTGCCTATGTTGGTGTTCCTGAAATCTCCGGCAGCAGGTTAAATTTCCCTGTATGGACTGCCCAGTATGCGGCATATATGCCAATTGTTACATCTGTTGTCGGAAGTATTCTTGTAAGTGGTTCAGTTTTTGCAGTTGTCTATAGGATATTTTTGTTATATCCTATACTGATAGCAAGTGAAAGAAAGCGTAATATTGACCAGTTGTTGCCGTATGCGATCAACTACATGTCGGCAATGTCCGGTGCAGGTGTGCTTCCTGTAGACTTGTTCAGATCACTTGCCAAAAATGACATATATGGGGAAGTAGCAGTGGAAATGAGATATCTTGTACGGGATATTGAAATTTTGGGGCATAATCTTGTCACTGGCCTGAAAAATCTAGCAATGACTACACCATCTACAACTTTACAAGATTTCGCACAGGGTGCTGTGACAGTTGTTACATCAGGTGGAGAACTTGAAAAATATTTTAAGATAAAGACAGAACAGTATGTTGTAGAAAACAGACAAAGGCAGAAAGAATTTTTGGAGACTCTTGGACTTTTGGGTGAAACTTATGTGACTGCATTTGTTGCAGGACCTTTGTTTTTGATAATTATGATTTCAGTCATGTCGATTATGGGTAGTTCAAGTCTGACGTTTTTGTATTTACTCATCTATGCTATTATACCGATTGGAAGTGTAATGTTCATTGTTTTAATAAGTAGCATGACTCCGGAGGCATGAAGATGGTGCAAACAGATGAATTGGAAACACAATCCTTTGCCAGTGAAAATTTAAGCAATGAGCAGCTTAAGGAATTGGAAGAAAATTCAATTGCTATGGGCATAGAAAGATCAAAAAAGAATATCAGGATCAAAGAGTTCTTAAAAGATCCTTATGAAACTTTCTACCGCTATCCTTCATATGTGGCATTTGTTAGTGTTCCTGTTGCACTCATATTTTGTTTTATTGGATTTAAACTTGTTTGGGGTAGTGTTTTAATTGACGATGTGATAATTTTTACGGTTTTAATAATGATCACGCCTCCGGCAATCATGCACTATAAAAAGCGCAAGGTGATAAGCAAAATTGAAGAGTATATGCCGAATTTCTTACGTGATATTTCGGAAATGAGCCAGGCAGGACTTACTTTACCAAAGGCGATCTCTACAGTCGCCAGAGGCGAATATGGTGAATTGTCAAAAGAGGTTCATTTGATGGATTCATCGATGTCATGGGGTGTCTCTTTTGAAGATACACTTATTAATTTCTCAAAACGCATAAATACTCCACTCATCTCAAGGTCGGTTGCACTTATCACACAGGCTAATCGTGCAGGTGGTAGGGTGTCATCTGTTCTTGAAGCTGCAGCACGTGATGCGAGTGAGATCAAGATGCTTCAAAGAGAACGAAATGGAAATATGATCATATATTTGGTGATCGTCTATATGGCATTCTTTGTATTCATTTTTGTGATTTTAACATTGACTTCCACTTTTGTTCCGACAATGGCACAAGCAGGTCAAGCTGCTGCAGATTCAGGCGCAGGTTCACAGTTTTTAGGTGCGTTCGATCCGGCTAAATTCACACGTACTTTGTTCCATGCAGCCGTGATACAGGGATTTGTAAGTGGATTGGTGGCAGGACAGCTTGGTGAAGGAGAAGTTTTTGCGGGGCTTAAGCATTCAGTTATTCTTACACTTACCGCATGGGCAGCATTTACGCTATTGGGATGATCTACGATTAATAAACAAGAAAATAAATTCAAAAATGAATATATGCGGAAAGATGGACAAATATCAGATTTTGGAAAATGCTTTCTTTGCATTTTTCCTAACGTCTGATAACAGGTCACATCCTTTTGAATCAATTCCGACGATAAGGGGACCAAATTCGATTGTATCAAGTTCCCATACTGCTTCGGGCATCCCCAGATCAAGCCAGTGTACATTGGACACATTCATGATGGATTCTGCTGCAAGTGCTGCGCATCCGCCTGTGTATGTCAGGTAGACACACTGATCTCTAAGAGATTCTGATACATTTTGCATGCCACCTTTTCCGATCAGGGCGCGAACATCGAATTTTTCAAGAAGGGTGGGGGTCATTTTAGACATTCGACTGCTTGTTGTTGGTCCTGCGGCAACTGTTTGCCATTTGTTGTCGATGTTCTGCATGAGCGGTCCGCAGTGGTATATGACTGCACCATCAAGGTCAAATGGCAGTGGCACGCCTTTTTCTTCCATTTCAAGTATGCGGGCATGTGCTTCATCGCGTGCTGTGAATACAGTGCCTGTGAGGTAGACGATGTCGCCTGCATTTAGTTGATCTATATCACTTTTACTAAGTGGTGTAGTTAGATGATATTCCATTTATTCGTCACCTCCAAGAGTGACGGATGCATGACGGTTTGCCCAGCATTGTATGTTCACTGCAATAGGAAGTGATGCGGTGTGGCAGTGTGCGGTCTTTATGTGAACTGCAAGTGCAGTGGTGTCGCCTCCAAGTCCCATTGGACCTATTCTAAGTGAGTTTATGTCACTTAGGATATTACGTTCGTGTTTTGTCATATTTTTTAGGTTGATGTCTTGAAGAAGTGCAGACTTAGCAAGGCGTGCCGCTTTGTCGAACGACCCTCCTATTCCGACCCCGACAATGATGGGTGGACAGGGCATCCCGCCTGCGTTAAGTACTGTTGTTAGGATGAAGTTACGTATACTGTCAACTTCAGTGGGATTGAGCATTGTTATTGCACTCATGTTCTCAGACCCTGCACCTTTTGGCGCGACTGTTATTGATAGTTTGTTTCCGTCAACTATTTCATATTTGATATCCGGTAAACCGACGCCTGTATTGTCCCCACTATTGTTGCGAGTGATTGGATCAACAGCGTTAGGGCGGAGTGGGATTATTTTGGTTGCACGCCTGACTCCTTCAACGATTGCATCTTCAAGGTTAAAATCAAGATGAACATCCCGCCCGAGTTCTACAAAAAAGACAAGGATGCCGGTGTCCTGGCACATTGGAATACTACGCTCTTTTGCAATCTCGATGTTTTTCAGTATCGCAGAGAGTTGTGCTTTTGCAATAGGGCTTGTTTCACGTATCTGTGATTGTTTGAGCACGTCAATTACGTCAGATGGAAGTTGTGTTTCCGCTTTTTTGAGGATATCAATCGTGGCATTTACCACAGAATCATTTGTAATTTTATGGATCAAGAAATGTCTCCTTAGTATGTGTATTTGTGATGTGCTGAGGTAATTAGTATTATACGGCAGTTGGTGATATTATTGATGCAGATGCCAATATCATAAATACTAATAAATTGTAAAGAGATTCGTTTAGTTTGTTCAGTAATTTTTCCATGTTTCTGGTATTTGTCAATATTTTACAGGACCTTAAGATAGTTCAACACTTCCTGCTGCGCTTTCCTTGTCGCTGTAACTTTTCTACTCTGAGCAAGCTGGCTGACCTCCTCTAATGTGAGCGGATTTCTTTCTATCGCTGTTGATGCATGTGCTGCTTTTATTAGTGCATCTCTCCTTAGCGAGACTTCCCATTTTAGTACAATATAGGCATTGAGTATGGTATCTCTTGCTGAAGTGATCTCAACAATGTTTTTTACTATCCTATTTGTGTATGTGAAATTTTGACTATACATTTTTTACCTTCCACTACCCGCACCCATTCATGCTCCGTATCCACTCACTCATATTCGATCGTAACCTTGACCTTACTGATACCTTTTGGAAGGTAGACGCTTCCGTTTACCGTACCACTTGTGAATTTGTACCTGTCAAAGTTCTTGGTGGTTTTATCGTTCTCAGCATCCATTTCTATTGTTGTCATGGTTTTTGCCTCCTTAATTTGATTTAGTTTGTCTGAACATTCAGACAATATTTTTGACAGAATTTACAGGATGAACAGGATTTCGATGTGGCGTTGCATCCTGTAAATCCAGTTCATCCCGTCCGAATCGATCATTTCCGTTCTTTTTATCAATCCCGATTATCCAAACTATTCACTTAAAATTATATATCCACCTGTTTTTTTTGACCCTTCCATTTTGATTTTGCCATCCTCTATTAATTCTTGCAAATATCGTTTTAATGTACCAAGAGGTATTTTTGTATTTTTTTCTATATCTTTTCTCTTGCAATTTGGATTTAATTTAATAAATTCAAAAAGTTGATCAATTTTTATCGGCTCATTTATCGGCTCATTTATCGGCTCATTTATCGGCTCATTT
>DQIO01000275.1 GCA_020793555.1 Methanosarcinaceae archaeon
CCGTTTTCTTTAGTTTAGGTCAATTGCTGTGACTTTCTTTTTAGCATCGGCACCCGCATGTACGCAGCATGTGCACACAATTTGCCTGTGGGTGTTCCTAAGTCGGTGCTCTGACGGCGCTGTGGAGGATACGATGTAGATCTTCTATAAATGGGGATTTTTTCTGAAAATAAGAATTGTCAATATTTAATATAAACATAATTATAATTATAAAATAGGTTCATATAGGTCCATAAACAATATTATTGAGTAATGTTGTGTCGTGTTAAATAAAATTATAAATAATTATTATAACACATATTATCATGTGTTGCATAAGTGTGTAACACTTATTCGAATACGACAATCGGGTGTTTTGAAATATGAGTGATAAAAATTACCTATCAATGATAGTATTTGTAGGTCTTTTACTTATTTTTAGTGTTATCTATCTAGCGGGAACAACTGATGTTTTTGTAGATAAAGATGATAATATCGAACAAGAAGTAATTATACCCGAATTTGAAGCAATACCTGACCAAACGATCAATTGTAACGTCTGTCACGTAAATCCGGAGAATAAGAAAAAACACATAAACGGCAGCAATTACTGCGATGCTTGCCACGGAACCGGAATACATGACCTTCACATGCAGAAATTACAAGACACTTCTGACAACTTCACATGTGTCACATGCCACATTGGTGATCAAACAATCCCACAAAAGTTACCTGACAGTTTGTCAATATGTGACTCTTGCCATGGTTATCCCAATCCTTCTGACCCGAGTTATGGAAACATAATCACAATACACATGACACGTGGCTACACATGCGACATTTGTCATATTCAGGATATCCAGACTATTCACAAGATGACTTACATGGAATAAATTATGATGCAAGGGTCAATGCTACACTTGAATTATGTATGAAAAATCAACAAAATTGCCGGATGTAATAAATGTGAACCATTTCGACAATTGGTACTGCAACGAGATAAAAAATACCCATACATAGTTAGATATTGATATGAATCCAACCACCATCACTACAAACACATATACTGGATACCCTGCCCGAGCAGTGTCTATACTTGTTACCTGTGCGTTTTGTATTGTATCATTTTTAATGTTTTGCGGGGTTGCAGGGGCCGTAATATACGATACAGACAGTGGGATCAATAATATTACTTCTGCCAATTGCAGCTATTGGAGCACTGTACTTAGCAATAATGATAGTACTGTGCAATCTACTTCTATCAATGTTAATGACGGTGCTGTATTGAATTTGGTTAATGCAACAATAAGGATGAGGGGGAACGGCATAAATGTCAACTTCAATGGAACCATGAATGTGACTGGTGGATCAACTATTACTCGTTACTCCAATTATTATGATTTTAAATATTTTGATGGAAGTTTTGGTTATGTAAGTGACAGTACTATTGAATATAGTAATAAATTGCAAATTGATACTTCAAATAATCTGAAAATTGTCAACAGTATTATACGTAATAATAGGTACGAAGGTATCTCTTTAACTTCCACTTCTGGAAATGTTAATCTCACTAATAACGCCATCACGAATAATGGGCCAATAGGCATCAATATTGCATCATCCGGGAATAATATCTTACGTGACAATAACATAAACGGCACTTCACGCAGTCTGTACGTGTCAGGAAATTATACTAATGACATAGATGCCAGCAATAAGGTAAACGGCGATTTGGTATACTATAAGTACAATATTAACGGCGTTTTAATTGTCGGGGAAAATATTGGACACATCACACTATATAATTGTTCCAATGTTTCAATAAAAGATAATACATTTGTAACAGATGGTGACGGAATCCGCTTGGTAAGTTCAACTGAAAATGTCACCATCGACAATAATATTTTCTCCAATAGCAATTATTATGGAATTGCTCTTGCATCAAGTCAAGCTAATATTACCAATAACATCGTAACAAACAGCGATGAAACTGCAATTTTACTTTCCGTTTCCCATAACAGCAACATGATGAATAATATCATGTCTGGGGGCACCGATATTGCATCAGGGATAAAACTTTCCAATTCCAATAATAACGTTCTGGTCAATAATACAGTAACAGCAACCGGTAGTGATGTTGATGGAATATTGGTTTCAAGTTCCAACTCCAACAATCTAATCGAAAATATCCTGATATACAGTGGCAGTTCCAATGGAATTAGGCTCTACGATGCCGATTCTAACAATTTGATCAACAATTCAGTAAAGAACAAAGGAAAATCTGGATTTTCTTTAGATGGTGGCAGTAACTACAACACAATTAGGGATAATGATATCACAAATAATGCTTGGGGTGGTATTACAATAGATGCCGGTTCTCACAACAATATCTCAAATAATGAGATATTATCCAATGATGGAGGTGACGTTTACGATCCGAGAAATGGCGTGACTATCCTCTCTGGTACTAATAATTCAGTCAATAACAATAACATATCACTAAATACGTTAAATGGTACTATGGTGAATTCTACAGGAAATCGCATCTCAAATAACATATTATTCAACAATGGTGATAACGGCATATCTATACAGGCTGATGGCAATACATTTTCCAATAATACTATAATTATGGGGGCCACTGCAGGTTATGGATTCGATATTAAATTCGGGCAGTATAGTAATTATATTTATCAGAATAACACCGTAAACGGTGAAAAAATATATTATTACTTCAATGATAATACGATGCAGTCTGTAACGGTTGAACCTTTAACAACTGCAAATGTGAGCAATGTCGGCAAGATTAGTTTGATACAATGTTCGAATTTTCGAATAGATGATAATATTCTTTCAAACAACAAATACATCGATGGTGGCATCCCATCCGGTATTTTTCTGTATGATTCTACAGATAATACGATTTCAAATAATGATGTGATGAATAACTATCAAGGAATATATTTATACAATTCTTCAAATAATGTTATCAGCAATTTAAACAGTATTAACACAAGCGAAGATCGAGGAATCTATTTAGATATTTCTAATTATAATGAAATAACCAATAATATTTTTGGATCAAACGTTATATCCGGCATATATTTCAATTTTTCAAATTACAATAACATCATAGGCAACAATGTTACCGGCAGTTCTGAAGGCATACTATTGGAAACATCGTTGAACAATAGTTTATCAATCAACAATATCACCAATTATTTACTCTCAGCCATCCGTTTGATAGAATATTCAATGAACAATACTATAATTGGTAATGTTCACTCAATCCGGAACAGTGCTGAATTTGATATTTGCATTAATGACTCTAACAATAATGTCATTGCACCCAACGAAACTACAGCAACCAATTACACGTTCTATCTAACCGGCGATACCAGATTGGTAACGCTTGATACTGTATTCAACAAAACAAATGTTGGTTATGAAGATACTTCGGGCATCACATTGATGTGGCGTATTGATGTGTTTTCATGGGACAATAAACACATAGAACCAATATGGGGAAATCTCACTGTCAGGTACGGCGATTATAGTGCTGTTGGAGGAATACTTGTATGGGATGGTCAGGTTCCGAATGCCAACGGAAGGTTGAGCAATAATTCGATGGATTACTGGGGACCTCCGAATTCCGATGATAACTGGCTTCCAATCATCGAATACAAGGAAAATGCAACAGGGAAGGTCAATTATCAATCCACTCCAATGAATTTCTCAGTTGTCAATATGTGGGACAAGCTGCAAAGTATTGATGATAAGTTATATCGAAACATCACAACCACCATTCATAATCCAGGTGTTACTATTATCATAAATGCAGGTTATACACCGAATGGTAAATGTTACTACTGTCATATGGAAAAACTCACTTACACAACTATGGTGCATTGGACTGATTATACTAAAAACCTGACCGACATGACAGATCCACATACTCCCGGGCGGTGTATCGATTGCCATGATGAGAACGATTCTGTGAGTACGCCCCATGGAATCGGTAGCGGAAATGATATGCTTATTCAGCAAAGTCCCCAATTGTGTTATAATGGCAGTGGTAACCAGAATTGCCACAATACAGACACATACAGGGCGACACTGGATCAGGAAACAGAGTTCAATCAGATTACCCATCACGACCTTGGAGATGGGAAAATGACATGTTTTTCCTGCCATGGCAATCATGGCACAGATTATCGTTTTGATTTGCATAGAAACTATGTAGATGTTGATAGAAAATTATATGATTCAGCTGATTATGCACTCTGTTTTGTATGTCATCTGGAGGAGAAGCTTAAAGCAAGTATGACAGATACTGGATATCTTGGCAGCTTTAATAATCAGACGAACTTCAGGGATGAATATTATAGTAGGATAGGATTCGATGATCAATATTTGCAGATAACGCGAAGAAACCAGAATTTACATTCTGGGCATGCTAGGGCCACATGTAAATATTGCCACAATCCTCACGGTTCCAATAATCCAGCAGTGACACGCCCAAGTTTGGATTGGGCTTATATTACAAATATTACGGCTCCAGGCAGTCTTTATCCTCATGGGGACTACACGAATCAGATTATTCTGGATGATCCTGCTGACTGGGGTAATTCAACATTGAATCAAGCCGGGGGTTTACAACAAAAAAACTGTGGCGGATGTCATTGGAAACTTCCTATACATTTTGTATATCGGGAATTTATAGACTACGAATCCGCAGGTGGTCCGGATTGCGTGGGATGTCATGACAGCAGTGATCCTGATGCTATCCGTAAAATTTTGAATGTATCTGCACTTAAACTTGCCATGCATACCAACTTAAGCTTGGATTTCCGCAATGGTGGTGAACTTCAGGGAACCGGCATGAACTGGACTGAGTGGGGTACAGAGCGCGGCTATAATGCCTCGAATATTTCCACCGACAATGCAATTTGCTGGTCATGTCACAGCACTAATGGCACACCCCCATATCCAGGATTCCATCCGGATAGAACACTGGCTCCATATAGGTGTCCTAAATGTCACGGACCCGTTAGTGGCCAGCCCCCGCATACAGATGGGCTTGTTGCAGCAATCGATAACCATGGTCCTACTACCAAGGGTTCAGGGTCGATATACATCCAGACAAATGTTGGAACCAATGGTTCATGTGCTGACTGTCACGGTCCCAGCAAACTTCCGGATTCAGCGATCGGAGTACTAACTGTATGGAAATATACAGGTGGTTTTCAGAATTTCACAGGCAGAACAACCACGGGCGATGTCGCACACTATGGATTGAGCAGATCGCAGGGTGAAGATTATGGTATTGCAAACCCGCTGGTCAATACTTCTGATTGTTTATTCTGCCACGCAAACTCATTAAACGGTGCTATCTGGGGCAATGCCATGAATGTAAGCGGGAATATGTACGGGGCAGATACTACCAATATTTCGGAGTGTTACACTTACTGTCATGTGCTTCCGGATTATATTGGTATTGTCAATGAAAACAGCATTGCACATTTTCACAATAGCTCTGTATACTCGGGCGGAGGTCCGAACTGCGTGGACTGTCATGATGTAAATAGTGCATACCACATACAATCTCTGGTCAATGTAACCTCGATTGCCCAGAGCATACACGGAAATATGGGCAACAATACCATAGAACTGGTCCCTGGTATCGATCCAAGATCAAAACCTTGCTGGGGTTGTCACCAGAGTGATGGGCATGAACCGGAAGGTATGGGGGATCGTAATGGAGTATCGGATCCGAGCATGAAACCCTGGACATGCGAAGATTGTCATGGCAGAAGCAGTGAATGGGTCGCTGCTACCCATGACGGGGACTCATGGCTGGCGGCCAGTTATCCACCAAACAAACTCCCGCCACGAATATATGCACACTATTCCAACTCTTCAACTGTGAAAACCAATATAAGTAGAGCGGGAGGATGTGTTGACTGCCACGTCAACAGCATTGACCCATATTATAATGATACTTCAGAAATGGTATTGGGGAATACGATATTTTCGAATGTGTCCCATTATGGTTTGAGTAGATCACAGGGTGAAGTTATCGGGGTTACAAATCCGCTATTTGATACATCTAATTGCGGTATTTGCCATAACTCCACACAAAATGCAACGATATGGGGTAATGCTACACAGAATGAACATGGCGACTTCACGGATTATTTTGCCGATGATGGATGTTACATTTGCCACACAACTGATGGTCAAGCTCCAGTAGATTTCCACGTTGGAAATTTATCATCTGATGCAACAGGGCCCGATTGTCTTTATTGTCACAGAAGTGCAGGTATCAATAAATTCATTAACTTCACTCTTTTCAACGATAGTATTCACATCAACCTGAACAGTGAAGCTACCAACAGTACAATTCTAGTTTATAATTCCAGCAAAGCATGTTGGTCATGTCACGGTAACGGAACTCAACCCGATATTCACCTTTCTAACCTTACAGCAGTTCGAACATGTTATGACAATGTCTATTGTCACGGTAACACCACACTTAACCAAAGCGTCAGTGTTGAGGAACACTTCATCAACGGCATTGATATTCAGGCAACCAATGCCACAGATAATGCCGGTTCATGTATCCAGTGTCACAACCTTACAGAGATGAAAGTCAGTGGTGCTCCAACCGATAAGAACGGTACTCATTTAGTTTCCCACTACGGCAAGAACTACACAATCATCAGTCAATACAGGAATAACATCAACAGTACCGATTACTGTCTCGCATGCCATGGCAATTCCAATTCGATCTTCCACAACGCCAGTATCATCACCAAGACCACAACTCATGGTGACAACTGTAGTAGTTGTCACGGCGCAGGTAATATCCACGATGCAAGTTTGGAAGTACCGTCAATAAGTGGTGACTCAAGCGAATGTCTTGGTTGTCACGATGGTTTGACTAATAAGAGAGTCATATCCAACGAATATACAGTATCAGTTCATTCTGCCGTTAACTGTGCAGATTGTCACACACCAAGACAGGAATTCAAAGGCATAATAGTCAATCAGGAATCACTTGCATACAACTTCACGATGATACCTGATATCACTTCCCTAAACGCCACACTTGTTTGGGAAGGAGGTAGTACACTTGGTTTGACATTACACTCTCCAAATGGAACAAATTATAGTGGCAATTCGATAAACATTAGTTCACCACAAGCCGGTAACTGGAGTGCTGTGGTACGGGATATCACAGGGGATGCGCCGTTCACCTTAACGATCAACGTAACCATGAAACATGGAATCATGATGGCAAAAGATTGTGATGATTGCCATATCACCGGTTTTGGCATAACACCATTGGTTTACAAGCACTTGCCACAGCAAAGCAATGTTCCAACAGATGCCAGTTGTATATTGTGCCATGAAAGTAAACTTTCAAGTGCAACTGCAATGGGATCATCTCACTATGCACCAAGGGTCACACTCGATACTAAAGATTGTATCCAGTGTCACAATGGAAGCGTAGATGGGTGGGGCAATGCACCTGACCAGAGGAACAACACTGATTTCGCATTCGTCACAAAGACTCTCTCAGTTGATAAACCGTGGGAACTTGTGGATAATTATACGATCACTCTGATTGAAACAACAACAAATGCTGCAATGTTTGAAATTAAGAAAGACGGGATACTTGTGCAAAAAGATGTAACAGGTCTTGGGGGTAACATCAAATACGAAGTTAGCGGACTTGGAATTGATGATACTGCTATCATAAATGTCACAGTAGACCAATTATTCACAGCAGAGAATAGTTATGTGGCAGACCTGTCCGGATACATGCTTTCGTCACATATCCACAGGGAAACACAGAATGAACAATGCTATTCATGCCATGACAGTGAATATCGCAACAACATGCCGGATGGTATGAACTACTACGTGCTTGACAAGGATTGTGAAAATGTAACTTTAATGGAAATGACCGTCAATTTCACAGATGGTGATAAGAAGATAATTGCTATGGGTGAGTGGTGGGATCTTGGAGAAGGATTTAGCGTCTGTGTTGCAGATGTGAGCATTGAGGGGAGCAATGCACGGTTGCAACTCTACAGAAATGAAACACTTCTTGAAGATGAGATCGTAAGTACTTCCGATTACGTAACACACGAAGAAACACTGCTTGACAGGGACATCAATGTATTCAGTGCAAAAGTTGACAGTGTCTTTGTAGGTGATTCCAAATTTAAATTTGTAGTACTTACCAATGTGGATCTCATAGCAGGGGATCAAAAAGTAGTCGATGGAGATTTCAAGTTATTGCAGACTGCCATATCTGCAAAGTATCTTACACTTGATGGAAGTATAACAGTTGGAGAGGAACTGGAAAACTTCCATTCAGCAACTGTCACACCTGGTGGATACAGTCCTGATTGTATCAGTTGCCATGCAGGAAATGGAGTCGCACCGATCCTGCTCGACCTTGATGAATTCAAACAAGGCGTGCACGTCAATCTTAACAACAACACAACCTATACCAGTTTTATCACCGATGATGCAAACAAGGCATGCTGGGGTTGTCATGGAAACAGCACGGGTGGTGAACCTGATGAGCACCCGACACCATATCTTGGAAACCACACACCAAAATCATGCATGACCTGTCATGCATCTTCAAAATTTGGTGCAAAGCCGATATACTCACATTATCCGGGTGCTGAGATATCAACAAGTGGAACTTGCTGGGATTGTCATTCAAACAAACAAAACAGTAGCAAACCACAAAATGAAATCGCTGCTGCATCACATTACTCGGCAAAGAAGAATTTACTGAACACCTCGGATTGTGCTGTATGTCATGGAGATGAGACCAATGCAACCCTTTGGGGCAATGCACCACAGGTCTCAAAACACAATTCAAGTAATGACTGTGAACTCTGTCATGCAGGGGAAGGTATCACAACATTCCATGACAAGGGAATAACCATAACACGCGATTGTGAAACATGTCACGTTGACAAACAGCAAGCTGAAAAGTTCAATCTTACACCGATACTCACACACTATCCAGGTGCACCTGATGGGAAGGCAAACACGCTTGAAATCAATGATTACACCTGTCGGGTTTGCCATAATGCAACTAACAATACATTACACTCCGGTATGGAGGTTAGGGAATATCAAAACGAATCTTTGGGATTCTGTTTCCCATGTCACAGCACGGAAGGAAAATACCCACACAAATCTGACACACAACTCGAAGAAGTGCTTCACGGGTCCGGTATAAAGGTAGTTGTGGGTTGTGATTCATGTCACGCTGCGGAAGGTGTCAGTAAATATCATACTCCAAGTGTTCTTGGTAAGAGTTACCTGAGAGGTACTGTCAAATACGACACTAAATGTACAGAATGTCACCCAGAACACGAAGGACGTGAATATCAACCTTATGAAGGCATCAAATGTGAGGATTGTCACAATGAATATGGCAGTGTTCACTATGCAGGATTAAAGATAGGCCAATCCAACACAACCACTTCCACATGTCCACTCTGTCACAACGAAGATGCAGATATATTCCATGAACTGACTCATATCGTAAGTAATGTATCCGTAGAAGCTTACGAACCATGCGGTGATTGTCATGATGATACTGATGCTTTAATGGAATTCAGCAGCTCATCATCGATTATAGGCGGCACAATGTCAACAATCTCACAGTCCGCTTTGAATGAATCTCCAATAACATGTACATCATGTCATAATTCATCAGGAATGAACAGTTTCCACTATGACACTTATCCAATGGGTACTGTCCAGGATCCCGGCTGGAAGAATTGGACTGGAGGTAATGTCACAGGATGTAAAGACTGTCACACATACCAGGGCGGTGAACCGCCATTTAATGCTACGAATATGGGTACACAGGGTATTTCACCGGCAGGAACTGCACATGGATTTGCGCCAAGTTGTACAATTTGTCATGGCGGTGCCGATCCAATCAGTTTCCATATTCTTGCAACAAGTGAGTTCATACCACGTCTTGCCGTTACAATTGAACCTAATGTAGTCTATGGTGGCGATGTAAGTCTTTTGCAGGCTACTGTAGTATTGCCACAGCTCACGAAATTGACACGAGCTGAATACTTTATCGATGAAATAAGTCGGGATGGATATGGTTTGCCATTGGAATATATTGTCGGGAAATCAAATGATTCATCAGCCGTACTTGGTGCAGCGATAAATACATCCCAATTGTCATACGATAAACATCCGATCTTTGTACATGTAAAAGACTCATCCGGAAAATGGAGTAAAACAGAAGTTGTAGTACTCACAGTAGAACGAGCAGGTGGCATTGCCGCTATGGAGGTTCTGTTAAAGGATATTATTCCTGCATTTGGTTTTGCAGGGTTGTTATTCTTGATATGGAGACGTTTTAGATGATCATAGGTGACATTTTACTGTACATCGGTCTTTTATCTGCAATATCCGGTGCAGTACTCATGTTCATCGGCAGATCGAACTTGGGTGTAATTGCAGCAAAGGTTGCAGCGGCTTCATTGACCCTTTGTGTCCTTATACTGGCATACGCATTTATATTCCTTGATTTTAGTTTATTCTATGTCTGGCAGCACAACAGTGCAGACCTGTCATTGTATTACAGACTTGGTGCCATGATCGTAGGTCAGGAAGGCACGTATTTATTATGGGCATTTTTCTCAATTTTGATCGTACTATCCAATATTATGCAACGTGGGTTGGACTCACGACAAAAACTTTTCACAAATGGTTATGCTCTTTTAACATGTGCATTTTTAATTGTTCTTACAATTGTAATGACACCATTTAAGTCAATATATCTTGTTAGCGGTGCATCCCTGCCATTGTTTGGAAACAGTATTAGTCCGGCAATTGCCGATATTTTGATGCCGCCTCATATTGTCACAGCTTTTTTGGCATATGCCTTTGCCATAATTCCTGCATCTGCATCACTATCTTATCTTACGCTCAGGCAGGAAAAGATCCCTGACATAAAAAACTATCTTCGACTTTCCTGGTTATTTTTGAGTATAAGCATGGTCACAGGCGGTCTCTGGGCAAATCGTCTACTTGGCTGGAATGGTTTTTGGCAGTGGGATCCTACCCAATCGGCAACAATGGGCATGTGGCTTTTATTGACTGCCATATTGCATGCAGTTGTACGTTTCAACAACAGGTATGAATACAAAGTAATGTTTCCATTTTTGTGTATCGGTGTATTCTTAAGTTCGATCTTTATCACATTGGTTGCACGGAGTGGTATTATCACATCTGTTCACACTTTCCCAGGAACATCTACCTGGTGGATACTCATTCTCTTTATGGCATTTGTAATCGATTATACCTTTGTTCTTGTGTTGTGGTTCGGTTTGCCTAAAGATGACGTACCAAGTAGTATCAGTTCCGCTTTTGGACCGCATAATACCTTTTATTTCACTGTCTTGATATTGATCTTAATGGCGTTCATATCATTTTGGGGTCCGGTTTTGTACGTCATTTTAGCTTTTTTGGGTCAGGAAACAGTTATTTTACCTGATTTTTATAATATCCTTTCCTATCCTCTTATTTTTGTTTTGACCTATCTTGCAGGTATCTGTTTTTTGTATGGCAGGATAAAATCCCGTACATTGATCTATGCATGTGCAGTTTATCTGTTAATGTCCCTGATATTGGGCATTGTAGTTCCACATGATGATTATTCTGTGGCTACATCCGTTTCAGATTCATTATTGAAAAATATATTGGGTTCGATCTCTGTTCTTTCGTACTTGCCTGCTTTTTTCTTTGTAGTGTCAAGTATCATATTTAAGATGTCCAAAGATGTCAGGATGAGGAATAAGAGAATAGCTCTTCGATTTACGGGTATTAATTTGATCCATATTGGTTTTGTTTTTGTGGTTATGGGTGCAATTATAAGCACTTCTTTTGCGAGCACATATCATTTCAGTTATGGTGTGGATGATGTCGGTGTCTATAAAGAGGATGGACCGATAGGAATGCGTTTTTTGGATTTCAGGGTTGAGCAGGTCGATAATGATTGGATACAGATCGTTGATGTTGAGATGGATGTAAATGATGGCCGTGTGTATCATTCTACTGTAAGTTTTTGGAAGAGCAGTCATTTCGGTTTTATCTCGCGCCCTGATATGAGGTATGGTCTGCTCTCGGATGCCAAGATCGAGTTTCAGGGCTCTGTTCCACATCAGATCCAGTCTGATGTTATTAAACTGGATGTTTTGGTTAAACCATTTGAGAGTTTGGTTTGGATCGGATGTTTGCTGGGGATGCTGGGGATTGTGTTTACGCTTTCATCGGATATTTTGAAAAAGGAAATTAAGAATTAGTGTCACGTCAACTTTCAAGTGTCGGATTATGAAGGGCATAGGGCACAATTATAAAATCAAATTATTTCAATAATTATATTAGACGCAGATTCACACTGATTTACGCAGATGTAACCTTAAATCAGCGTTAATCTGTGTTAATCTGCGTCTTAAAAATAACTAGAAAATGGAACAGTGTCAGATCATATATCTAGCGATATTGTATGGTTGACTCGACACTAGAGTCACGTCAACATTCAAGTGTCAATCATAAGAAACATGGATCACATTAAACAATTCCAAAATACAGTAATATTCAATAAATATTTCAGACACAGATTAACACTGATTAACGCAGATTTAAGGTCGAATCAGCGTTAATCTGCGTGAATCAGCGTCTTGAAAATAACTAG
>DQIO01000274.1 GCA_020793555.1 Methanosarcinaceae archaeon
GCTCGGATTAACTTGCACTATATGTTTATAAAACATATACTACAAGAAAATCCTCCCTCCGGTCGGATTTACTTGAAGTAAATAATTTTATAAATTATATACTATAAAAAGATGCAGGAGATGGGAATATCATTGAGATCGACGGTTCATACGGAGAAGGGGGCGGGCAGATCGTCAGGACTGCTGTGTCCCTGTCTGCAGTAATCGGTGAGGATGTGAGAGTCACCAATATACGAAAGAACCGCCCCAAACCTGGTTTGAAAGCACAACACATAAAAGCGATAGAAACGGCTGCCCTGCTGTGCGATGCT
Organism: Methanosarcinaceae archaeon; assembly: GCA_020793555.1. Taxonomy (GTDB): domain Archaea; phylum Halobacteriota; class Methanosarcinia; order Methanosarcinales; family Methanosarcinaceae; genus Methanovorans. Next base: position 312 of record DQIO01000274.1, read on the forward strand.
GATGTGACAGGACTTTCAATCGGCTCGACCGACATCACGTTCTCTCCACTGGAACTGAAGGGAGGTAACGTTAAACTTGAGATCGATATCGGAACTGCGGGAAGTATCTCGCTTCTTCTCCAGTGTATCATGCCTGCTGCAGCCTACGCTCCTGGCGATATTGAATTGACCATTACAGGTGGTACGGATGTAGCATGGTCCCCACCTATCGATTACTTAAAACACATAACCGCCCGTGCACTGTCAAAGATGGGGTACAAGTGTAACATCGACCTGCTTACACGCGGATATTATCCAAAAGGAGGGGGGAAAGTACGCGCACACCTTAAACCTTCCAGACTCAAAGGTTTTGATTTTACGACAGAATTCCGCGAGGATAAAAGAAAGATATACGGCATATCCCATTGCGCAAACCTGCCCGAACATATTGCAATGCGGCAGGCAGATTCAGCTGCGGCGTTGATCGAAAAATCGGGATTTGAGTGTGAGATCAATACCGAATGTGTGACATGTCGTTCAACAGGCAGCGGGATCGGTTTATGGCACGGACTGATTGGTGCAAGCGCACTTGGAAAACATGGGTTGCCTGCCGAAAAAGTTGGAAGGAATGCCGGAAAAGAAATGATTGAAGAACTGCGTTTTGGTGCTTGTGTTGATGTACATCTTGCTGACCAGTTAATCCCATATATGGGGCTTTGCAAATCTGGTTTTGGGTCTTATACAGTGCGGGAATTGTCACAGCATACGCTGACGAACATCTGGGTAACTGAACAGTTCCTTGATGTGAAGTTTGATGTTAAGAAAATAGTTAATTTTGGTTCCAAGTTTGAATCTGATATCGTAGAAGTATCTGTCAAATGACAGAATATCTTTCACTCTTCATTCCTCTACAACATTTAGGTACTCAGGTGGTACTTCATCTGTCAGGACAATATCATCATTTACAGACATGAAAAATAAACCATTCTGCTGTGCTGTCTCTGCATCAACTTCAATGACAACCGGATTTTCAGTATGAACCGATGCGGCTTCGTTGGCTTTGCGATATGAAGTGCTAAGATGCACATAGCGTTGGCGTATTGGTGTAATACCATTTTCTAAAAGCATGTCAACCTCTTCCAAACTGACTCCATAATAAAGATATGCAAATTCATTACCCGGATAATCCAGATTAACATTTACGGAATGACCATATCTTGCCCTGATACGTGAGCCTTCTGCCTCATATCTTTTTTTTACATCAGAATCTATAAGAGCGATCAAACGTTCTTCTGTTGACCACCTGTATCGACTTTCCATGATGTTACAAAGATTATCAAGGTTAACCCAACCCTGCATGTCCATTTCAAGACCTACATCTTCAGGGAAATGCCTGAGCGCACCGGAAATGAATCTTCCAAGTCTCTCCTCGCGTTCATCATCCAGCACATACCTGCCATTATCTCCACATTCGGGACATTCGTGACCCCTGAAGTATCCATGCTCATTACATTTGCGAATCATGATATCTAGTTTCAGTTGTATTTGATTGTTAATATATCTTGTTAACAAAATTTCTGCATTTTTGTAGCATATGGGGGGTGTTTAACAATTACTGTATGTAATAATTTTCGTGCTTATTTTTCAATTTGTTTATTTGGTTAGATAATATGGCTTTATTTTTGAATTCAAATCTGCATTATATCGATGAGTTCCATCTAGGATTTCTATCAAAACAAAGGGCAGTCTTTAAGTCCGAGTAATTTATGTATGTTATCAATTATTACTAGATAATCACACACTAAAACTTCAACACATCGGAGAATTTCAATGTACTACCTAAAATGTATCGAATGCGACAAGAAATATTCAAAAACGGATGTAGTCTACACATGTGAATGCGGTGGGCTGCTTGACGTGATCTATGATTACGAATCTACTGGATTTGACATGGATGAGATCAAAAACGTTCCCCCATCTGTCTGGAAATACAAAAAACTCCTTCCAATTGAACGGGAACCTATATCGATAAGAGAAGGCGGTACGCCGCTTTATAAGTGCGATCGTCTTGCAGAAAAGATCGGTATTAAAGAACTTTATGTCAAGCATGAGGGTTTGAACCCGACAGGTTCTTTCAAGGACAGAGGGATGACCGTTGGTGTATCCAAGGCTCTTGAACTTGGTATGAAGACCGTTGCGTGCGCATCTACGGGAAATACGTCAGCATCGTTAGCAATATACGGTGCAAAGGCAGGCATTCCGGCAGTCGTGTTGTTGCCTGAGGGGAAAGTGGCACTGGGCAAGGTTGCACAGGCATTGATGCACGGTGCTAAAGTGTTGAGCATACGTGGCAATTTCGATGATGCGCTTGTACTTGTGCGTAAACTGTGTGATGAAGAAAAATTTTATTTATTGAATTCAGTAAATCCGTACAGGCTTGAAGGACAGAAGACCATCGGTTTTGAAATTGTTGACCAACTTGGAATTCGGGTTCCTGACAGGGTTGTGTTGCCTGTTGGAAATGCGGGAAATATTACGGCAATATACAAAGGTTTCAAGGAATTCATGAAACTGGGTGTCACTGACAGCGTTCCAAAAATGACCGGTATCCAGACTGAAGGCGCATCCCCGGTCGTGAATGCCATTAAGAGTGGGGCGGACGCTATAACGCCTGTGAAAAATCCGGAAACTATTGCAACTGCAATTCGTATTGGTGATCCTGTCAATGCACGTAAGGCATTAATCGCGATACGCGAATCGAACGGTACGGCAGAAACTGTGACTGATGAGGAACTCCTTGTGGCGCAGAAAGAACTTGCACAACTTGAGGGAATCGGTGTTGAGCCTGCAAGTGCTACATCTATTGCAGGACTTAAGAAACTGGTCGATGCAGGTGTGATAGGGCGGGATGAGACTGTTGTGTGTATCACGACAGGTCATTTGTTAAAGGATCCTGAAACGGCTATCGATAACTGTGCTGAACCTGTCGTTGTGGATGCGACGATCGAGGCGATAAGGGATGCTGTTTTCGCTTACAGGCAATAATGTGAATAAGTCAATAACGACAATCAATAATTGGTGGGACAATGCAGCAGGATTACGAACCGCACGAGATTGAGGGGAAATGGCAGGAATTGTGGAGTGGAGAGAAGGTTTTTGAGCCTGAAATTGATGACAGAGATAAATTCTTTGTTACTATCCCATATCCATACCTGAATGGAAACCTTCACGCAGGACACACACGAACTTTCACGATCGGTGATGTTGTAGCAAGATACAAGCGTATGCAAGGCTACAATGTACTCTTCCCTATGGCATTTCATGTCACAGGAACACCAATTGTCGGTCTTGCTGAACTTATCCAGAACAAAGATCCCCAGACAATGGACGTGTATTCGAAATTCCACGGCATTCCTGCGGATGTTTTGAACACTCTTAATACACCTGAAAAAATCGTTGATTATTTTAAGGTCGAAGCCGAAAAAGTGATGCGCTCGATCGGGTATTCAATTGATTGGAGACGAAAGTTCACTACAACCGATGCTCCGTACAAAAAATTCATTGAATGGCAGTTCAATTTGCTTTATGACAAAGGATTGATAAGTAAGGGATCACACCCTGTAAAATGGTGCCCCAATGATGACAATCCTGTGGAGGATCACGATATCCTGCATGGCGAGGGTGCGAATATTGTAGATTATACACTTGTCAAGTTCAGGTTCGATGGTGTTGTTCTGCCTTGTGCAACACTTCGACCTGAAACTGTTTTTGGTGTTACGAACTTGTGGGTGAACCCTGATATTGAACATGTCAAGATCAAGGTTGAACTGGATGGCAAAGAGGAACTGTGGATCGTAAGCAAGGATGCATATAATAAACTTACATTTACGGACAGGACCGTAGAGTTTGTCGAAACTGTGCCGTCAGAGTCACTGATTGGTATCAAAGTTAAAAATCCGTTGACTGGTAATGAGGTTATTACGCTGCCTGCTTCCTTTGTAAAATCGGAGAACGGAAGCGGAATTGTGATGAGCGTACCTGCTCATGCGCCTTTTGATTATCTGGCATTGCGCGATCTATATGACAAGGATCTGAGTGATTTTGGTATTACTGAAGACTTACGTAAGATAGAGTTAATTTCACTGATCAAGGCTAAGGAGTTTGGGGAATTTCCGGCAGTTGAGGCTGTTGAACAGTTCGAGGTCAAGGATCAGGATGATCCGCGCGCTGAGGAAGCAACCAAGATGGTGTATCGTCGTGAGTTCCACGGCGGTGTGTTGAAGGATAATACCGGCAAGTATGCGGGTGTAGCAGTATCCAAGATCAAGGATGTGCTTACACATGATCTGATCGAGCAGGGCATCGGTGAGGTATTCTATGAGTTCAGCGAGCCTGTGGTTTGCCGATGTGGTACTACTTGTGTTGTTAATATGGTAAAGGGGCAGTGGTTCCTGAACTATTCCGATCCCGATTGGAAGGATGAGGTTTACCGATGTATTGAGAATATGGACATTTTACCTGAGGATCTTCGGGTTGAGTTCAACAATAAGGTTGATTGGCTAAAGGACAAGGCATGTGCCAGAAAGAAAGGACTTGGTACTAAGTTGCCGTTTGATACCAATTGGCTGATCGAGTCTTTGGGTGATTCAACTATTTACATGTCATATTACACTATTGCGAAGTTTGTTGGTGCTAACAGTGGTATTACGACTGAACAACTTGTTCCGCAATTGTTTGATTATGTGCTGCTTGGAAAAGGCAGTGTTGAAGATGCAGCAAGTGCAAGCGGGATCGATGTTGATGTTATTGATCAGATGAAGAGTGAGTTTGATTATTGGTATCCTGTTGACCTGAGGTCATCGGGTAAGGATCTTGTTCCAAATCATTTGTTGTTCTTCCTGTTCCATCATGTTGCGATATTTGATGAGGACAAATGGCCAAAAGCCATTGCAGTCAATGGTTTTGTTTCACTTGAAGGAAAGAAGATGAGCAAGTCCAAAGGCCCTCTTCTGACACTTAGTGATGCTGTCAGGGATTATGGTGCTGATATTTCAAGGATGTATATTCTTTCAAGTGCTGAACAGACACAGGATGCAGACTGGAAGAACAGTGGAATCGAGACTGCACGAAAGCAAGTCGATAGGTTCTATTCGTTTGCAAGGGATGTTGTTGATTCAGGTTCAACTTCCGGCATGAGCGGTGAACTGAAATTGATCGACCGCTGGATACTCAGTAAACTCCAGCATCGGATACGTGAGACGAACAATGCTCTTGATTTGATATTGACGCGCCACGCGCTTCAGAATTCATTTTTCTTGCTGTTCAATGATTTGAAGTGGTACCAGCGACGTGGTGGCAGTGCATTGCTTTATGATGTGCTGGACACATGGGTGCGCCTGCTTTCTCCATTCATTCCGCATTTATGTGAGGAGATATGGGGCGCGATGGGTCACGGCGAAGACGATCTTGTATCATTCGCTTCTTATCCAACATTTGATGAGAATCTTGTTGACAATGTTGCAGAACTCGCAGAGGAGTTGGTGGGCAATACGCTTTCTGATATTGAGGAGATTGTGAAGGTCACAAAGATGTCACCAAAAGAGGTTATATTGTACACATCCCCGTCATGGAAGACTGATGCGTTCAAACTTGCAGTCGGTATGCAAAAGGATGGCGACCTGAATGTTGGAACACTTATCAAGACTTTGATGGCGAATCCTGACATGAGGCGGTATGGAAAAGAGATACCTAAGTTCGTGCAGAAACTTGTTCCTGATGTGACAACGATGAATTCCGATACTCTGGAATTGCTTTGTTGTTTTGATATGGATGAGAAGTCAATACTCGATGAAGCTATCGCTTTCCTTGAGTCTGAGATTGGATGTACGGCTAAGGTTTACAGTGCGGATGAACCGGAATATGACCCGCAGAACAAGGCACGCTTTGCAGTTCCGATGAGACCTGCGATATATCTTGAGAATTGAATGGGTTATATCCCAAAAAACTTAAAATCGTACATAGCGCTGAGTGCGGCATTTCATCTGCATTCTCAGCGAGATGTGCGGTAATTTTCTCGATATACATATATTCCAAGTTGAAGTAAATGCTTCTAATTTACTCTATTCGAGTAGCCACTTCCATAGCGGTATGAATTTAATATATTTTTCTTTGAATTCTTGCTCATCCTCGTAATCCCATGTTATGACAAGCAGGTCATTGCACCCAAGTTCCTTTGATGCTTTAACAATTGATTTTAGTTCTCTCTCTTTTGTAATAGCATCATCAATATCATAGCATACCTGGATCAATTGCTTAACTTTCATTCCATCCGTCAGGACAAAATCGACTTCTGTTCCAGAACTCTCTTTCCAATAATACACATTTAGCAAAGGGTCCAAATAATTGCTTTTTCTTAAAAGTTCTATTGCAACAATATTTTCTATTCGTCTTCCATGATCATCGATGCCGTATAATGTCACAAAACCAATATCTGTCAAATATATCTTAGGTATGCTTCCTTCTACTTCCCTTACACCTTTTCCATATTTTCTAAGAACAAATACAAAATTGATATCTTCCAGATAAGAGAAATATTCATAGACCTTTGTCTTGCTCAATGATACATTCGAAGAATTGAGGAAATTATGTAATTTTCTGACTGATAATTCCCTTGCAAAGTTTCTTATCAGGGATTTGATCATAAACTTCAGAGCAGCAATTTTTTCTATGCCAAATCTTTCAACCAGATCCCGATAAATCATCAGATCAATATATTCTTTCAATGTTCGAATTCTGATAAATCGTTCATATTCCAATAGTTCTGGAAATCCGCCGTATTTTATATATTTATCCAGATGCCCTTTTAGTATTCCGCGCTCGGATTCTATCAATGGAAAAGTGGGTTTGAAATCTTTTGCATTTAGGAATTCCCTGAATGAAAGTGTAAAAAGGGTATATGACAATGTTCTTCCTCTCAGGTTTGTGGCTATTTCTTTAGAGAGAAGTTTCGATGATGAGCCTGTTAAAAATATTCTTACATTCTTTCTTTCAGTCAATCTTCTGATGAATCGTTCCCATCCATCAATCTCCTGTATCTCATCAAAAAAAAGGTACAGCGTGTCTGCATCCGGATTTATTTTGTAATACAGTTCAATGATGCTGGATAGGTCGTCTGTAGACATATCACTGAGTCTCTCATCTTCAAAGTTGATATAAAAAATCCTATTTTTCTCTAAACCTTCGTTCAACAATTCCTTGATTACCTGAAAGAGGTAATATGTTTTTCCAGCTCGCCTCAACCCGATGATTGTTATCACTTTGTCGATATTAGTTGGTGTGGACAATTCCCTTTCAAATGCTGTTGGAATACTTTCCTTATGAAATTCTGTTATTATTTCTTCGAGTTTGTTTATCATATGTACTAGTAGAATAGTACGTATATATATGTTTTGTCATAGTTTAGTATTACATAATTGTAAAAAACTGTATGTAATTAGTCTTGCAGATTTAATCTATAACTACCTACAATTCAATATATATTCGGACGCCTGTCATCAAAGACCGGAATGGTTTTTCTAATATTATCCTTCTCGCGCATATCAATGTCATGCACGACAATATATTCCTCATCATTTGCTTGTGCTTTGACATCTCCCCGTGCATCGATTATCATTGAGCCACCAAAGAATGTTGAGTATGGATATTTTCCTGCGCGATTGCAGACGATGTACGGGATCTGGTTCTCGATCGCGCGGGCGATGGTAAGTGTTTTCCAGTGATGTTCCTGTGGGTTTGGAAATTCGGCAATTGTTACGAGTATGTCTGCACCTGCGAGCGAAAGTTTTCTTGCGATTTCGGGGAACCGCAGTTCATAGCATATCTCAAGTCCGATGGTGAGTTCGCCCTTTTCCAGTTTGATGGGTGAGATTGTGTTCCCGCCGCAAAAATATAATTTTTTCCGGCTGAATGGGTGGATTTTTTTGTATGTGCCGGCAAGTTTGCCGGATTCGATACAAAAACCAAGAGTAGGATTAGAATTATGGAGATTGTTTTTAGGTGCATGAGATGATAATTTTTTAAAAAGGTGAGTATTGTCACGTCAACTATCAAGTGTCTGATTATGAAGATAGGCCATATGGCACAATTTCAATTTTCTAAACTCCAAGATGACCGATCGGTTTCTACACAGTGCCGTCAGCGCACCGACTTAGGAACACACGCGGGCAAATTATACGTACATGCGGGTGCCGATGCTAAAAAGAAAGTCACAGCAATTGACCTAAACTAAAGAAAACGGAGCATCAGTTCCCGCTGCAAGCGGCGGATTCCACTGCTGCCAAACCCATAACCCCAAATCCAACAATGCAATTCTCATATCTGCAAATATAACGCCACTTAAAAACCGTTTTGTATTTTGCGTTCATGGTGTAGGAACGTGCCGCGCTCTTGCTCGGTCACGTCGTTTTTTGCATCAATCTCACCTATTTCCGTCCCGCGACATTGTATTGTTGACATGACAATAGAAGCAATTGAAAATTCGATGTGTATGTAGGGCAACGCCGCGCATGCGCTGATTGTAGAACCGTTTTTATCATGCACCCATCAAACACTCTGCACCACAATCCTGCACCAGCTATACAAATACCTTGTTTTTTCCATATTGCAGCGGCCAGAAGATATACTAATCCTCTGCGCTCTTTAACAATTGAGTTGAACGCTTTGGTTTAACAACTTTTGGTACAACTATTATTATAATCGTTGTACTAAAAACTCTTCAATCCGCCTCATCCCTTCCTCAATATTTTCCAAACTGTTGGCATAAGAAAAGCGCAAATATCCTTCCGCGCCATCCCCGAAATCAATCCCGGGCGTGACCGCCACGCCAGCATCTTCCAGAATGCGCCTACTAAGTTCAAGCGAATCCGAGCCAAACTCCCGCGCATCTGCAAGTATATAATACGCACCATCCGGCTCGCTCCTGACCTTGAATCCGATCTCACGAAGCCGCTTTAACATGTACCTGCGCCGTTTGTCATATGCTGCGACCATTTTTTGCACATGCTCCTGCGGTCCGCGCAGGGCTGCCACCCCGGCATGCTGGACAAAACTGTTGGCACAAATAAAGAAATTCTGCTGGATCTTTTGAAGGGGACGCATATAATCCAGCGGCGCGATGAGATAACCAAGCCTCCATCCCGTCATGGCGTACAATTTTGAGAAGCCATTCAGCACAAACGCATTGTCGGTGTACTCCAAAATTGTGTGGTCTTCCGCGCCATATACCAGACCCTGATATATCTCATCCGAGATGATTGGGACTGGATTTGATATGGGACCAGAGTCGGAGTCTGAAACATCATTGGCAACCTTTGCCAGACTTTGCAGTGTCGCAGACGATATCACATGACCTGTCGGGTTGGACGGTGAATTGATAAGGATAGCTTTGGTCTTTAAACTCATCTTCTGTGCAACAGCATCAGGTTCTAAACTAAAACCGTTCTCCTCTCGGGTATTCACAAAAACAGGTTCGCCATCAAGATGCCTAACGAAATTCGGATAACAGGCATAATATGGATTCGCCATAACAACTTCATCGCCCTGCTCCAAAAGAGCCATAAAAACAAGCAACAACGCAGGACTCGTACCTGATGTGACGATCACCTGCTCCGGCACTAACCTGAGGTTGAATTTGTTATTGTAATACTCCACAATAGCCTCGCGCAGTTCCAGCAGACCAAGACTGTGTGTATACTTTGTATCGCCGGACTGTATAGCGCCGGATGCCGCGTCACAGATATGCTGAGCTGTTGGGAAATCCGGCTCACCAATCTCAAGATGGATGATATTTCTCCCTTCACGTTCCAGTTCCTGTGCCCTTTCAAGCACTTCCATCACATGGAAAGGCGGGATGTTCTCGGCTTTTTTGGATAGCATTGTTGCTACATAATATGCTTGACCTTTTTATAATGTATTGGTACGGCACATGAAATTGCTGTCATTAAAATAATGTGTAATTTCAACAATAATAAAAAAATGCAGTGGTGTAATTAAATATGATTTTTGGCACTGTTCCAAAATCCAGTTGTTTAATGAAGATGAAATAAAATTTCACCGCGGAGTATGCAGAGGGCACAAAGTAATTTATCATAACTGTTTAGTCGCTTATTTTCATCCCTCTGCGTTCGCATATACCCCTTATTACAAGAAAAATAAAAATTATTTATCTAGCCTACAATAACTTAATAACTTATGTAAGACCTATTGATAGATAAAATTTGAATGAAGATGAGTTAAATGATACTAAAAAAAATTACAATTGAAAATTATAGGAGTATTGAACACCTAGAGATTGATATTTTAGACATTGATGGACGCAAACTCCACACATTTTTTGGCATAAATGAAACTGGCAAAAGCAACATTCTCAAAGCTATTGCTTTATTGAATCCTGCTGCCACTGTAGAATATGATTCAGATTGCAATAAAAATGCAAGCAAACGCGCTGAACCAATTGTTATGAAGTTTCTTTTTGAAACTTCTAAGCATGATAATCTCTACAAAAAAATGAAATCTTTCGACGTCAATATTGTCATGCCAAGTGAATTTCAATCTCTCAATGTCGAAAAATCTCTTGAAATTGAAAAAGTCATCAAATTTAACGATAAATCAACAAGAGAAGAATACTATGTAGTACATCCTTCCAAGGAGGATAAAAAACGAACCGGCACGGAAAACGAACCTAAAAATCTAATTGGTGCTTTTAATGAAATTTTGATATCTGCTGTAGATCTTGTAAATGAAAAAAATATTGAAAAATTTATTAATGCAGAAGCAAAAGATTTTCTTGATAGCATAGTTCCAGAAGTCATATTTTGGGAACCTTCTGATGCACATTTGATAACAAACCAAATAAATTTAGAACAGTTTAAACAAAATCCAGATATTTCGATTCCACTTAAACACATTTTTTATTTAGCTGGTTATAAAGAAGAAGAGATAATTAAAAATGTTGAAAGAATTCAGACTAATGGTGATATCCGAGCTGAGTTCGAAGAGGAATTATCTAATTGTATAACTAATCATATCAACAGTATTTGGCCTGAGCATGCTATTAACATCAATGTTCGATTGGAAAATAACAACTTTTGTGAAATTTATGTAGAAGATAAGGGAGTTCATAAACAAAAATTCAATATGCAACAAAGAAGTGATGGTTTTAAGCAATTCATTTCCATACTTTTATCACTTTCAGTTCAAAATACTACTAATCATTTAAAAAATAAAATTATTTTGCTTGATGAACCTGAAAGAAGTTTGCACCCAGGAAGCATTAAATGTCTGCGTGATGAACTATTGAATATTTCAAAAAATAATGTCATTTTGGCCTCTTCTCATTCAATTTATATGGTTGATAAGAAAAAACTAGAAAGGCATTATACTGTAATAAAAGATAATTCAAAAACTGTTATTGAGCAAGTAAATCCTGAAAGTCCAATTCAAGATGAAGTCATTTACAACTCCCTAGGAACATCTATTTTTGAGTTGATTGAACCAAATATGCTCATTTTTGAAGGACGGTCTGATAAAGATATATTTGATGCATTTACTAATAAATTTAAAGAAGAGATACAACCTTTAAAAATTCAAACTATATCTGCAACTGGCACAAAGCCAATACCGAATTATGTTAAGTTCTTTCATAGCAAATTTGTTCATGGTTTTGTTGTAGTCGACTCTGATAATGATGGCCGGAATGCTATCAAGGCTATTCACCAACAAGATGCTGATTTTGACGAATCAGTGTTTGATCTAAATCAATTAGTTGATTCACAGAAAAAAGATGCAACTCTTGAAGACCTTTTGCCTGAAGAATTGGTTTTATCCTGTGCAAACAGTTATCATGGAATTAATTTTGAATCCGCAAATGGAAATTCCATTCTTAGCCACATAAAATCAATAAAAATAAGCAATACTATACATACCGATGGAAAACTCGAAGAACTTAAGAAATTGATAACACATAAAGTTCTTGATGATGTCAAAAAATATGATAAGGACACTCTGAAAACAAAATATCCTTTATACTTCACTTTTATGACAAATTTACATTCCAAGATTAAAGAAGTCAATTAATATATCAGATAACTGTAATAGTTCCATTCATCTGAGGCATGTCCTTCACACTAAACTTGTA
>DQIO01000273.1 GCA_020793555.1 Methanosarcinaceae archaeon
CGGATGGGGATCGGTGTGTGTATCTCGCAAAGGAGTTCGGTGCTGCAAGTATCACGCTTGTTGGGTTTGATTTTGATGATGTCAATGTTTCGGACATGAAGAAGAAGAAACTGAAATGGGCAAAATTGTTGATCGATGCGATATGATCGTGTTCGTAATCGATTCTTAACAGTTCGATGATTTTCACAGAAAAGTTATATAGATTTGATGTTTATGATGATTTGCGGGGTTCAGCTGAACTTACTACAAACGGCTGAACCTTATGACTTGCCTGAAGGCATGGTTAGATAGGCTTAAAGGATACTTAAGGTTTGTCTGATCTTGCCTCAGAGGGAAATGAAAATGAGGTAAATGAAATGAAAAGCAATATAAAATTTGGAATAGGTGCACTGCTTGCGGCAATATTGCTGGTAAGTATGATATTTGTACCGGCTGTGAGTGCAGATGTTAGCAATGAATCTATAGATGTGCCTTTTAATCAGTACTACAAAGAAATAGAGTCAAACGAACTTGAAAAATATGAGGAATATAAGTTGAATGTGTCAGATACAATTACAAAATATGATCTTTTGCTCATGAATCCTGAAGCTTTTAAGAAAGATGCCGACTCAGGTGAAATGACTGTTCAGTTAGCTGGACAAAATTTTGAATTACATTTAGAACCTGGTATATGGATTAGTGAAGGAGATAAAGAAATAATCAAAAATGAAACCGGAATATATGAAATTGACATGCCCCCCGTATATAACTACTATGGAGATATTGTTGGTGATCCAGAAAGCAAAGTTCGTTTTACAGTTTCAAATGATGCGGTTCTTGGATGGATTAAAGCCAACGATATAAAATATATAGTATCTCAAGCTGGATGGATAGAAGAAGACGGTGAAAAAAAAGTACTCCATGCTGTATATCGGAACGTGGATAAAGTTATATCTGGCATACCACCATCATCGGATGATGTAATTTATGAATCCAATGAGATTGAGAATCCAAATTATAAATCCGAAATTCTTCAGACTGAACCCTTCGCAAGTATCTTGTCAGCTACAACTATTTACGTACTTTCAGTATATGATACTGAGTTTAAAAATACCTTTGCTAGTCCGGGAACTGAAATTTATAACATGATAACGGATGTTAATGATGCATTTGAGGCTTCGGATATTGGTGTCAATTTAGACGCAGATTACTACTACTATGATTCTGATTTGAGCAATACAGACGCAAGTCTTCTGTTAGGCGAATTTAGATCCGAAAATTCAAATTTAAGGGACTCCGCAAATTGTGATCTTGCCTTCCTTTTCAGTGGTAAAGACTTTGATAACCACGTTATCGGAAAAGCGTATCAATATACAGGTTCTTCAAGTTCAGGGTATGCAATCGCTCAGATGATAGATGATTCAGGATATACATATGATGGAACATTTGATGAAAGATGCATCCTGGTTTCACATGAGCTTGGACACAACTTTGGTGCACACCATCAAAATGAGGCGAGTTATACTCCCTCATATGCAAGAGCTTACAGTTGGCCATACTTCGGATATACCAGATATTCCATTATGTGGACTCCTTTCAAGGGGATTGGTATTATAGGTGGCATGCAGCTAGAGTTTTCTTCTGATACTAATCATGGTGATGCAAATCATGACAATTCAAGAAGAATCAGCGAGACAAAGTCTACTGTAGCTAGCTACCAATGAGTGGAGGACTTGCAGAACTGTAGCAACTCATTAATAGAATATAACAGGAGCAGGAGATTAAAACTGTGAAAAGAAAATATATCCTATTTGCTGCAATAATGATTTTAATTATATTTTCATTATTCATGACTCACCTTAAATATAATATATTGGAACGGTCACAATTCGGAGAATTAAACTTCACAGTGACACCGGAAAAAACTCGGATACAAGAAGGTGAGGTGTTCCAAATTCATTTAACATTAACAAATGTTGGGGAAAATACGATCAATGTCTGGAGAATGTATGAACAGGTAAGTTACGATATATTCTTCTTTAATTTGGATGGCTCCATGGTACCCTATGAATGCGGGGTTCTTTCAAGGCTGCCACTAACAGACGAAGACCTTGTTGAACTAAGTCTTGGAGAATCCATAAATAGTACATTTGATTCAACATGCTGGAATTTGGAAAAGGGAGAATATACTCTTAGTGCCATATATGACACCACGTCATCTCCATATGAAGACATTAAAAAACCTCATTGGATTGGCAGGATAATTTCCAATAATGTAACGGTAATTGTAGAGTGAACTACAAGGGCTCAGATTTTTCCTTCAATAACTGGAAACAGACCGGGAATTAAAAGTGTAGTACTAACAGTAGTTCCGAATGTTACAGAGAGAAATGAAAATGAGGTAAATGAAAATGAAAAGCAATATAAAATTTGGAATAGGTGCACTGCTTGCAGCACAATGTTGCTGATGTGTATAGCAATCATACCAGCGATGGCTGCAGAAGAAAATACTTGGAAATATCCACCTCTGATGAGCAATGATTCACATGAAACAGCGAAGAGGCGTTTAAGATTTAGTGATGTTGGGGAGACACAAATCCCTGTAGATATTTGAATATGCCAGAAATAATACAGTAGAAGCATCTAAGAATTCACGTTATCCACATAAACTAATATCGAATTCAAGTAATCGGAATTAATGTTATAAGTTGTATACTGCCCCTGCCTATCATCTTCAACAATCCCCTGTTCCTTCAGGTGTTTGATGTGCCAGCTAATCGTGGATGCAGAAATCCCCATTTTTTCGACAAGGGTTTCATTAGTACTGCACTGGCCGTTGAGAATCTCTAAGATAATCCTTTGATCCATATCATTTTTCAGCGCTGCAATTACTGCCTTATCCTTTTCCTCATAGGTGGAACTGTTCTGAAAATACCGGATTTTCCCATTTCCTTTGTAAGATTCGATCATGTTCTCTGTTTCCAGAACTTCCATGTGGTATTTTACAGTCCCTCTGTTTAATCTTGTTTTTTTGATTATCTCGCTAAAACAAGTCCCGGGACACGATTTTATAAAATCATACAGTCTTTCCCTGTTCAGGTTCTTAAGAGTATTTGACCTGCCAATTCTCTTACATCCACCCAGCACGGGAACAAATTTTATCGGATATAAAAATTCAGGTGCGGGTGTTACCTGAGCAAAACCCAGCATAAGAAGAAACATCCAGTAGGGGATGGGTTTAACTTCGATTTCCTGCACATCTTCCCCTGCTAACGAAGCTCCAGATTGATTACTCGGGAAAGGGCACACTGTGTACTCGGTAGCCCCAAAAGCTGTAGAGGCTAATACCAAAAAGAAGAAGCAAAGGAGGAAAGTCCTCCGTCTAATGGTTGTACACGTTGAAGCTATAGCTCTCTGTTCCAATAACTGATACTCCATATACCTCGTACTTCCACTCTCCTGATTCTACGTAGCCTTGATCAGGGTCTATCCTGAGATGTATCCTGCCATCTTTTATTACTCCATCGTAGATGTCATAGAAGGTTCCTAAGCTGCTGCCGCCTGGTGTGTATATTGTCAACGAGAGGGAGTCCGTCGTATCTCCCCAGTTCAAATCTACTTCCAGATAGTTAACACCGGTTCCTACATTCGATGTGTATGTTTTAGTCTGACCCTCTATTATTGAATCATACACCAGAATAGAAATTGGCGGGGTTTATTCTGTGGAGGGGCGTACTGTGTAACCTTCTTTAGCCGATACTGCTGGTGCTGCTAATAGAGCCGCAACCATACATAAAACAACAATCTTCCAGATTTTCATTTTATCACCAGAATATGGTAGAAGTGTGAGGTATATAAGTTTTCTGTGAAAATCATCGAACTGGTTTTGGGTGTGTCAACAGTGGACAGTAATTGAAAAGGTGTAACCCGGTTCAATTACATATCAGGCGGCTGGATTTTACATTAACGTACCGAATTTCGGTCGTCCGTTGACGATTCTCATTCAGTTCGATGATTTGCACAGAAAAGTTATATAGATTTGATGTTTATGATGATTTGCGGGGTTCAACTGAAACTAACAAAGGAATAGTTGAACCCCAAGCATTGCCCGAAGGCATGGTTAGATAGATTTTAACAATACTTAAACTTTGTCTGATTTTGCCTCTGGGAGAAATATAACATGAGGTAAATGAAATGAAAACCAAAGGATTTAAAATTGGGTCACTGTTCATGGCAGTTTTGCTTGTGAGCACGTTGTTTATATCAGCTGCTAGTGCAAAAGAGATATCTCTGAATGATTTAGAGTTAAAGAATTCGGAAGCATTTATTATCGACAAAAGCACTGCGTCTGGATTTGTGCTATTTTCAGATGATTTGAAAGATGCTATATCTGGAAAGTCTGGAATCACTTATGACTTAGATGTTACCATCACTGGAGTTAAAGTATCTGGAAGTTACTGGTTCAACCTTTATGGTGATTCTACTGCAAGTGCATCCGAAGATATTGATTATATTCAAGCATCAGGGACACTTATTGGCCCAACACTTACAGCCAATTATGGACCAGTAGGCCACTCTAATAATGATTTAGCAGTTGCATCTGGAACATTAACTGATTACTATTTCTGGGAAACAACATATCAAAATCAAGGACATGGCATGTATAGAATAAATGGCGTAAATTACTATCTTGACTCAACAGCGTCCATTACCACATAAAGCCAAGTGATGAGCAAATAAATAAAAGAAGGTGATGAGAAATGAATAAAAAAGATTTATTAAGCCTTCTTTTTATTATTTTTTTTACGATTACCATTTGTTTATATGGTTACTTTACAGATGAATACTCTACAATAAACCTAAATAGTACTGCTGAAGAACATGTCTTCAATAAAAGTAGCATTTATGATTATGATGCAGGATATTTTGATGAATATTTGACAAATAGGTCTTCGAGTTCTGTAGATAAAGTTCAACAGGATATCCTAGATATTGAAAATTTAAAGGTTCCGGGCACAATTGCAATGGCAATATCAGAGTCATATCCATTCAAAAAAAATGAGGTTTGGAATATGTCCTCTATTAAAGAAGGAGAAGCTATTACAAGTTATGTTTTTCTAGCTAATTATAAAAATGAATCACATGACTTTTTAATATTTAATTTGGTCAATTACATGCAGAATCCAAGTTATTTTGGTGGGAATTTATCTACAACTCACTATCTGACTCTGAAAAAAGATAGTTACATAGTTTTTACGTTAGAAACAAAACCTTTCGAACAAGTTGGAGAGCATTTTTTTCAAGTTGTTGCCGTGATAGATCCATATAAAACTGAACCTACCGGTAAATGTGGATTTTTGGATACAGGGTATTTATATTTATCACCAAAAGTGTTGATAACTGTAGATTAAATAAAATGAGAAAAGCATATGTCTTAAATAATGAGGAGATGTTAATTTGAATAAGAAAAGATTAGAATGTATAATTATTGGAGTTATATCTTTAATAATTATTACCGTTACATTTTATATAGGTCAGCTGTTATGGGGAATTATTGCAATTGCTATTGTTTTTTGGTTATTGATGTTGATTGACTGTTTACAAAGAAGGACTGAAAATTTTCCCCGCACAGGAGAGTATGAGAAATTAATCTGGTTGCTTGCTTTGATTTTCTTAAATTTCATAGGTGCGGTGTTTTATTGTTATCTGGTCTGGATGCATGATAATAGAGGAAAATACACGAAGATCTAATTTTTTTCATGTAAGTGTGTAAAATGTCACAAATTAAGTCTAGCAAAATAATCTTACTAATAACAATATTTCTCGTTATTTTTGCTGTATATATCAGTTTATCTAAAATGAATGATGACGGAGTTAAAAGCAAAGGTGACGATGTTATTGGTTTGAATCTACCAGATTCAGAAGACACGAAGGAAAATGATTTTATCGTTGGTCCGGGTCTACCTGGACCTGAAGATATGGTATACTGGTATGTACCTGATAGTTTAAAGGATAACAAACTTGATTCATCGCCTTATTTTCCTGCGATATCACAATATTCCGATTCTATGAATTACACAAGAAGGACTATGATGACTGTATGGTACTTCGACAGTTCTGAAGATTTGAAGAATGGGGAAAAAGAGTTGTACGGATATGTGAAAGAACATGGTGAACTTTTTGATGATACTGTAAATATCACGGAACAAGTTCTCGAACATGGAAATAAACGTATATTTGGTTCAACGAATCTTAATGTAACAAGATATGAAAGTGAAGAAACTTCCGGGTATTTTGCAGTCATAATAAAACCCTTTTTAAGTAACCTGAATAATTATTTCATAATTTATTATGGCACAAATGAGAAGTCCTTAGAGGAGGAACTTGATACCATAAAGAATCTCATGGCAAAAGAATACTATATGGCCAACAAAAATGGGTATGTCAGAGGATTAAACGACTATAATGTTACAGTAGGGGGTAAAACATAAACTGCTGAGGGTGGAGATAATGGTTCTCCTGTATTCCGTACAACTAGTACATACAATGCTGAAATAATGGGAATACACAGTGGAGGAGCTACAGATGGACCATATTTTATATTTTCATTAATCAGTGGAATTTACGCTGATTACACATTGGACAGCTCTCCAGTTGGTGCGTGTATCTCGCAAAGGAGTTCGGTGCTGCAAGTATTACGCTTGTTGGGTTTGATTTTGATGATGTTAATGTTTCGGAAATGAAGAAGAAGAAACTGAAATGGGCAAAGCGGTTGATCGATGCAATATGATCGGTTTAATATGACAGATGCAGACTAAATGTATTGGGGTGCATCTTGCCGCTGATATCTTTTATCAGAACCTATATATATTTTCGTACTGAATTACCTACTGAGGTTTCATGCAAACATTAGTAATATGTATCGACAGGGATGACGATCTTGGTGAGAAAGCAAAGGTAATCTCTCCAATAATAGGAAGAGAGGATAATATTAATGCTGCAGTGAAACTTGCCAGTGCCGACCCCGAGGATTCCGATACGAATACGATCTTTGGTGGTATTAAGGTACTTGATGATCTTCTATCGAGGGGTGTCGATGCCGAAATCGTTACATTTGCCGGAGACAAGAACATTGGAGTTGTGTCCGATCAAAAGATTGCCCGTCAACTTGAAGCGGTTCTTGCAAATATCGATGCAAAAAATGCGATATTCATATCCGATGGCGCAGAGGATGAGACGCTTGTTCCCATTGTACAGTCCCGGATTAAGATCGATTCCGTGAAGCGTATCGTGGTTATGCAAAGCGCAAATCTTGAGAGTACTTATTATATTTTGAAAAACGCATTCAATGACCCAAAAATATCCCAGACGTTTTTCGTGCCTCTGGGGCTTGCATCGGTCATTTATGCCGTATTCTTGCTGGCAAACTATCCCGAAGGTGCGATTATTGGGATATTGGCAGCGATCGGGTTTTACATGCTCTATAGGGGTTATGGGCTTGACGATATGTCTGCTGTTTATCGAGAAAAAATGAAAGATTCATTCTATGCCGGAAGAATGACATTTATCACTTATACGGCTGCGGCACTCGTTGGAATTATTGCAACTGTTCAAGGTGCTGTGACACTATGGGCATATTACATCAATGGCGGTGTCTCGTATTATGGGCTACTTACTCTGGTGACGGTTTTCATAAATACGTCTATCTGGTGGTATGTTGCAGCTGCCTTAATTGCAAACATTGGCAGGGTGCTCGATATTCGAATAAGCGGAAAGCCGATTATCCCATACACATCTCCTGCATTTTTTGTAATATCCATGGGGCTGTTGTTTTGGGGTGCAAGCACTTACCTATTATCGATCAGTTCGGTTGTAGGTGATGCAGGTATTCCTGACGTTAGTATTCAATACTTTGTGTATTCAGTAGTAGGTGCTGTTATTATGGCTCTTGTCGGAGTTAAGGTATCGGCAAGTAAAGTTGCAAAGGTAGAGGTAAAACTAACGGCAAAGGAAAACAACAAAAAATAATAAAAGGTTGATACTATTTCTAATATGATTTCTGACGTAGCGGTTGTAATATTTGGCGGTGTTGGGTTTGCAATTGCAAAAGATTGCCATGGCCGAACAATCAGTACTCCATATGGTGATGTGACAATATACATCACTCGAATGAGCGGGTCTGATGTCGCTATTATTCCAAGACATGCGAATGTGGATGAACACATGCCTCCGCACATGATCAACTATCGTGCAAATGTATGGGCTGTACGTGAACTTGGGGCAAAGCGCATAATTTCTACAAATTCGGTTGGCACGATGAAAGATCACTCTATTGGGAGTTTTGTGCTGCTCGATGATTTTGTTGATTTAACTAAAAACAGAACATCTACTTTTTTTGATACCGAGACCGTGCATGTGGATATGGTGGAACCGTATTGTCCGGAGATTAAGGGATGTCTTGCAGACTCTCTTGAAAGAAAGGGAATTGACTACTCTGAAGGCACATACGTATGCACGGAAGGACCGCGTTTTGAGACAAGGGCTGAGATCGCTATGATGAAGCAGTTTGGGGATGTGGTCGGCATGACGGGTGTGCCTGAAGTGATACTTGCAAAAGAACTGGAATTGTGTTATGCATCCATCTGCACGGTTACGAATTACGCATGCGGTTTGGGAAATGGTAAATTAAAACTGACGGTTGATGAGGTTGTGGATACATTACGCGGTGCACAAGGTGCACTTTTGGGAGTGGTGTCGGATGCGATATCCAATTTGCCGGATGATAGAAAGTGTGATTGTCGGGATGCCACTGTGGGTGCGCGGGTTTAAATTATAATCACAAACCTGTGGTTCATTCTATATCGGCATGATACTTGAAGACACTTAGTAACCTTAACTCTGCTTTTTAGGGAATATATCAAGTCCAAGTTTTTCATCCAACTCTCGTACCTTCTTTGGCACTTCAGTAATCAAATTTTCCTCCTTCAAATCAATGTGGTAGACTCCACCATACTTGTGCAATAGATCAATCGGTGTCATCTTGCTATTCAGCCCAGCCTTCTTCAATAGATTCTCTATTATGCAATGTATGTAAAGAGATATGAATGAAATAAAGACGTGTCCAAATACGCTCTCATCACTTTGCAGATATAATTTATCGGCATCAAGAACAGTCTTGTACGTATCGAACATCTTCTCAACAAATTCTCTTTTCTTAAATAGCTCAAATATCTCATATTCCTCAACGTCCATGTTGGACACAATAAGAATTTGTCCCGCTCGTTTCATCTTTTCGTTGAGTTGTTTCTTATTGATCTTTCCTTCATCCAGCTTCTTGTACAGCGTCTTCTGCTCTTCAAGCTTCAGATCTTGGTCATCAAAAAGATAGAGGGTATAGTTATCGAACTTCTTTTTCCCACACCTTATCAAACGTTTGTGATATGTGAAATGCTCATTAAGATGAATGCGGTTTTTATAGTGCCGACTGTTTCTCCTTGTAGGAAGTATGTACGACATCCCCATTCCTTCAAGAAATTCCATTGTATCATCTGAAAAAAAACCGCGGTCTAAAATCAAGGTCTTCCCTTTTGCATCAATTTCTTTGATTGAATTATACAACGTGGCTATGTCCCTCACACTTCCTGGAATGGATCGTATCATTGCTGGCAAACCGGTATCAGCACTGCAAAGAAGTGCAAGATTTATTTGCGGTACATGCAGATGGTTCTTATTGTACCCTTTCTCTGCTTGAGCTATGCTCATGGAACGTGTGAACATGGAACTCAAGTCATAAACCAGTTGATTGCTTTGATTGACCAGTTTCTTGAATATTGCATTTTGGCCAACACGGTTTATGCCTACACTATGCAATACTTTGGAGAGGTTTTTTGGATTTAGTTGAGGGTTGATGTGCTCTACATTGTAGAGTTTTTCCCATGATTCTTTTGCACGTTTCATGGGTACGTATCCATTGATACGAACCATTGCAAGTGAATATATTTCTTCCCAGCAGTCTGGAAATGCATCTATCAATGGTGGTTTGAGTGATTTCATCGACTCATGCAGTACCATTGAGTTGCCATACTCTGTGACATTTCTGATATCGGATGAAGCCAGCTTTTTTCGCTTTCTTGATTCTATTAGTCCTTCAGTCTTGTCGAGTTTACCAAGGTATTTTGAGGTCTTTCTTGGCTTTTTGAGTTCCTTGTCCCAGTAAGTTGTTGAGTGGTAGGCATAGTGATTTTTGCCTATTACTTTTATTTCAAGGCACTTTGTGCCTTGTTCTCTCTGCTTTTCTAACCAGTTCTTTGCCCATTTATCCATATTCAGTAATTAGGGAATAGTAATATATAAAAGTATCGAAATAATCGTGTGGAGACGAAAACAAACTAAAAAATTAAGATAAGATGTGCCCTATTCCGGCGGAGGTTGCACTTGTATATAATGCTGAACTTGAGTATCCATTGATACGTATTTTGAGTATTAAGTGGTTTTTTATATTGTGTGTGGGTCTTTGATGTGACAGTCGATGCAGGCTTTATGTATGCCACCGCCAGAGTTGTGACATACCATACATCTAGATGCTGTATCATCCATCAATGAAGCATGGGCACCCATGTGATTTGAATAATGACACTCCAGACATGGATTTATATCACCATGTTGTGGATGACAGCCCACACATGTATCCATATTCCCGTGCATGCTGTTCACTAATTTTTTATACTGTTCCTCGTGGCATGCACCACAAGCATCCATTTGGATTATCGAACTTGCATCATAAGTACCAACCGCAATCGTATGTGCACTTCCACCATGACATTCCAGACACTCACTATTCTCAACTTTTATATTTGAGCCATCATGTGAAGCATGACAACCTGTGCACGAGGGTATTTGTCCATGTGTAGGATGACACCCCACACAATCCACATTAGCATGTCTCCCACCCACATCAGGTTCAACATGACATTCTGCACAATCCATTTCCACGAAATCTCCTAATATAAGATCTTCATGCACAAGATGGCAGGACACCACGCAGCTTTGTACACCTGCATGGGGGTTTATTTCTGTATCACTGAAAGTGGTATCGAGATTATGACATTTTGTGCAATCAGCTTTAAGTAAAGATGTATCTGCTACGACATTCCCAATATAAACGTATGACAATATTTTCTTCAATATTGTTGTTCGTACTTTGTCCCGATTTTCACGTCCGGGAGGTGAATGGCAATCGATGCAGTTTATCTTCTCGTCCTTATGAGCTTGAATAAGAATATAATCTTCCGCATCTGAATACGATTCATAGAATGGTTCCATTGCATGACACTTGGAACATACATTTGGATTTTCCATATATGCAAAAGAAGCGCTTACACTAAATACTCCGATTAAAACTAAAAAAACTATGATAAGTATGGGAGAAGCACTTGTTTTGTTCATATAAATAACCAAGATGTGTTATGAGTGATAGAACTATAATGAATAAATTACCTGATTATTTATATAAATGTGCCTAACTTGCCTCCGAATTATAAAGTATGTCAATAAGCAGTTTTAAGATATCTTCCCAACCTTTCACCAAGTCCATAAAGGGTTAATAATTGACCAACAACTTTGATTTCAATCATCAGATTTTTCTTAGAATACTTTAAGTTGTCCTTACTTGCTAATTCTACTCCAACATATATGTGGAATACTTTTGCCTTAATGGTATTTATTGAGAATCTCTTCATCACGAATTATACTATTTGTACGACAATTTCAATTTAGTATTACTGGCACGTTCCAAAATCCAGTTATTTTTCAGACGCGGATTTACACGGATTTGATATTTATCAAATATCAAACACTTTGCACCACAAACCAAATAGACTCTTATGATACCGATTATGGACAAGCTTAAATCCGTGTAAATCTGTGAAATCCGTGTCTATGTAATTATCGATTTTGATAAATCCTCTATTGAAATAACTGGTTTTTGAGATAGTGCCCTCAAGAACGAAACCAAATTCTCAGTGAAAAACTTTCTAAGTTTGATGATGTGTTAATTCAAGACAGTACCATAGTCAGACTCCATGAAACACTGTCTTAAAAATGGCCTGCAACACGATCCAGAAAAGTGACTGCCGGAGTTAAATTTGGTTTGTTAATAAGTGCAATAAGTGATGGTCCAAAACGTATTGGACTTTTTGCAGAAAGTACAAATGAGTTGAAAACGCTACGCATAGGGCCATGGATAAAGAATAGGATTCTTCTTATTGACCTTGGATTCTATAAATACCAGCTTTTCGCAAGAATAGACGAGAATGGTGGTTATTTTGTATCACGATTGAAAGGGAATGCTGATCCTCTCATTGTTAGTGTAAACCGCACTTGTAAAGGTCGTAGTGTCATGTCAACAACACAATGTCGCGGAACAGAAGGAGTTAAGACATATGCAAAAAACGA
>DQIO01000272.1 GCA_020793555.1 Methanosarcinaceae archaeon
CTATGCCTGTGAAACATCAGGTGGCAATCGTAAACAAAAAAACCACATCTCTTCAGGTTCCTCTTGTAAATGTTCCTCTTTCTCTTCTGGCTATTGCAAGGATGGTCAGTGACGATTTTGACGTTCGGATCATCAATGCTGTGGTGGATACCAATTACGAAGAACTGATTCTTGATGCGTGCAAGGATGCGCTTTGTTTTGGTGTAAGCAGCATGACCTGCTACCAGATCCGTGATGGCATGAATGTGACGGCTGCTGTCAAGGAACGATATCCTGATATGCCTGTTATATGGGGTGGTTATCATCCCTCAACCCAGGTTGAACAGACGCTTCAAGATCCTAACATAGATATTGTTGTGATCGGACAGGGCGAGTTGACCTTTAAGGAAGTTGTTGGAAGACTTGCGAAAGGACAATCTCTTGATGGTGTGTCTGGTGTTGCCTACAAGGATAAGGATAAGGATAGGGGACGCATAATTACCAATTCACCTCGCGGTTTTACAGATCTTAACGAATTCCCTGCAATTCCCTATGATATGGTGGATGTGGAAGCACATATCAAGGGCTACAAGTTTGGGGATCGATGCCTTGATTATTATATCAGTCAGGGATGCGCAGCAGGGTGTAGTTTCTGCTCGGAGCCCATTTTTTGTGGCAGGAAATGGACAGGTCTTGAGCCTGAGACTGTGGTTGCGGAACTTGAACATCTCGCAAAGACATACAATGTTGATACGTTCATGATAAGGGATAGTGATTTTTTCATCAATGTAAGTAAGTTGAAAGAATTATGCAATCTCCTGATCGCTAAAGACCTTGGGCTTCGGTTGACGAGTGTCAATGGTCGGATGGAGCAACTTCACCGTATGGATGACGAGGTCTGGGCACTTGCACGAAAAGCAGGTGTGCGTGAAGTTTTCATTGGCGTAGAAAGTGGTTATCAGGAAGCACTGGATGCAATGAACAAGGGTGCACATGTGAGCCAGAGCAAGATATGTGTGGAACAGTGCATTAAACACGATATCGATGCACGCACTTCATTCATGGTAGGAATTCCGGGTCTTGATACGAGAAAGGAAATCAAGTTTACATTTGAGGCGATTCATGAGGTTATATCTGTTTATGGCGAACAAGGGAAACTTGATCAAATGGACGTGTTGTTTTCATTCTTCACGCCGTACCCGAATACCCCGCTCTACCGGACGGCTGTTGAGTGTGGATTGCCAGTTCTTGAAACTCTTGGGGACTGGGGCGACTTTGACCAGGTTGACTTTAAGGCGCCATGGATGTCACAGGAATATTATGATCTTGTTATAAAGTTCAGGAACGGCATGCCATGGAATTCAGGATGCGATTTTGATGAGTGGTGTGAGTTTTATTCTGGGATCATGGATGAATTTGGCAAGGTTTAGTTCCTGAATTGATGATAACAGATTATTTAGTTCATCTATTTACAATAAGTATAGCATTAATTCAGGAATATCTTGCATTGTATGTCTGTGTTTAGTACCTGCATTTTTGAGAAATTTACGATTTTGGCGTTTTGACAACATTTTTTGAGTTTTCACAACATGTATGTATTTCAAATATATTTGAAACCGCAAACCTTATATCTGATTATTTCAATATAATTTAAATTGATGACAACAGATTATTTAGTTCACCTATTAACAATAGGTATAGCATCAGTTCAGGAATATCTTGCACTGCATGTCCTGATGTGCCTGGTTCCTGCATTCTTTTTGGCAGGTGCGATTGCATCGCTATTTTCCAAGGAATCCGTATTGAAATTCTTTGGTGCCGATGCACCGAAATACATTTCATACTCAGTAGCTGCAGTATCAGGAACCATACTCGCAGTATGCAGTTGCACGGTACTGCCGCTCTTTGCCGGAATATACAAACGCGGTGCAGGCATCGGACCTGCAACGACGTTCCTGTTCTCGGCACCTGCCATAAACCTGCTTGCAATTGTGTATACGGCCAAGATATTGGGCTATGACATTGGAGTTGCCCGTGCTGTTGTAGCAGTACTGCTTTCAATTGTTATCGGACTATCAATGGCAATTGTATTTGAGCGGGGAAAGGTTGAACGCAAGAAGATTGCCATATTCGGGGAAGAAAAACACAAACACAGCGCCGTACTCTTTGTACTGCTGCTGGCAATTCTTCTTGTAGCAGAGATATTTACTACATGGACCATGCGGATCGCTGTGCTTGTCCCATTGATCGCAATTACGATATATGTATCACTTAAATGGTTTAGCCGTGAAGAACTTTCCAGTTGGATGAGTGAGACATGGTTTTTGGTAAAACAGATCACTCCACTACTTTTGGCCGGTGTGTTCTTTGCAGGGATCATTGTTGAAGTCTTGCCCGCTGAATATGTAGCATCCTATATTGGCGGTAATTCCATATCATCAAATCTTGTTTCATCGGTTGCAGGAGCGCTTATGTACTTCTCGACATTGACTGAGGTACCAATTATCAATGCCCTCACGCTTCTTGGAATGGGTAGGGGTCCATCTCTTGCAATGCTTCTGGCAGGACCGGCATTGAGCCTTCCGAATATGATAGTAATTAGCAGGATAATGGGCATCAAGCGTGCTTCTGTGTATATTTCTCTTGTTGTAGTCATTGCAACGATTGCGGGACTTTTGTTTGGTTACTTTATAGGATGAGGATTTTGATAGAAACACTCGATAAATTGTAACAGATAACAATAAATGATACATGGCAGTAACAAAAGGTAGTACCGATGAGCGATGAAAAAAATCTTGGGTTTTTTGAGAAATATTTAACGTTATGGATATTTATTTGCATTGGCATTGGTATTGCGCTTGGTGAAGTGTTCCCGCAGATTGCAGTCCAAATTGATTCCATGCAGTTGTATCATGTATCCATCCCAATCGCGATTCTCTTATTTTTCATGATATATCCCATCATGGTTCAAATCGATTTTAGACAAGTGGTTAAAGCAGGCAAAACGCCAAAACCAGTTCTTACTACACTATTTGTAAACTGGGCTGTCAAGCCTTTTACAATGCTGTTTTTTGCCTGGCTGTTCATGAGTCACGTTTTCGCTCCTTACCTGACAGAAGCACAAGCATCACAATACATAGCAGGCATGATCCTTCTCGGTGTTGCTCCATGTACGGCAATGGTGCTGGTATGGGGTTATCTTGCAAAAGGTAATCAAGGTCACACGCTGGTAATGGTCGCAATAAACTCGGTGGTCATGCTTTTCCTGTACGCACCGCTTGCACGTTTATTGCTTGGTATGAGCGACATCATCGTACCGTGGGAAACAATATTGTTGTCTGTTAGTTTGTATGTCGGTGTGCCATTGTTAGCAGGATACTTTTCACGAAATTATCTTCTTGAAAATAAGGGACGTGATTGGTTTGAAAACAAATTCTCACCTTCTATGCACAATATTTCAATCACTGCCCTATTGATAACATTGATAACCCTTTTCTCACTTCAGGGCAAGGTTATACTGGATAACCCGCTTGTGATCGCAATGATCGCGATTCCACTATTGATTCAGGTATTCTTTATTTTCTTCCTTGGGTACGGCATATCAAAAGCCATAGGGCTTTCCTATGAAGACGCTGCACCAACCGCGCTGATAGGTGCATCCAACCATTTTGAAGTTGCAATTGCTGTTGCAGCCATGCTTTTTGGTATCAATTCCGGTGCCGCGCTCGCAACGGTTGTTGGAGTATTGATCGAAGTTCCTGTAATGCTTGGATTGGTCAAAATTAGTTTACGAACACGCAATATTTTCAACTAACTGATACGAGAAAACATGAAACTGCTGATAATCTCTGACATACACGGAAACAAAGAAGCACTCGATGCAGTGCTTAAGGTTGAACACGATGCGATCGTATGTCTTGGCGACCTTGTGGACTACGGTCCAGCACCCGCCGAGTGTATAGACCGCATCAGGCAGGCAGGCATCCGCACGATCATGGGAAACCATGATAATGCGGTTGCGTTCAAGGTCGATTGCGAATGCGGATCTACATATAAGCAGCTCTCGGTTGCAACCCGTGAGTATACCTGGGAGCAACTTGATGATTCTCACATTGAATACCTAAAGGGTTTGCCGGCGGATATGGATATGACATTCAAAGATGTGATAGTACATTTCGCACATGGCAGCCCACGGTCTATGTATGAGTATATCGAACCTGAAACTCCTGATGATGAGATATTGGAGATGATACAAAACATGCATGCGGATATTATTATCATCGGGCATTCCCATGTTCCGTTTGTCAGGGAGGTCGGCGGTGTGACGATCATAAACCCGGGTTCTGTGGGACAGTCTCGCGATAATGACACGCGCGCGAGTTGTGCGGTGTTTGACACAAATACGCAGGCGGTGGATATTATCAGATGCGAATATGACATTGATTCGGTCTGTGCGCAGATTCGGGAAAGTATGCCGCATGCTGATGAGTTGATTCAAATATTGGAACGTGGTCATTGATTTTTGGAGCAATATAAAGATGGTAATGATAACGGTTGATTTGGACAAATGTACTGGCTGTGGCGCGTGTGTTGATTCATGCCAACACAGGATATTGGAGATGCAAGACGGTGTATGCGTTCCTATGAAACCTGAGATGTGTCGTTTTTGCATGCTGTGTGTGGCAGCTTGCAAACCAAAAGCAATTAGTGTAGAAGTTTAGATAATTAAGGAATAGATTCAGGAAGTATATCTATGTCAAATTGTTCGTGTTTCAGTCCGGAACTTGCACAGCAGGCACTTAAAAATAAAAAAAGTGATCTGCACAAGGTTCGATGTCCGGTATGTGGAAAGGAGTACACAACTAATCGTAAAGGAGACGAGATTGTTTGCTTTGATTGTGAAAAATCCGGCAATCATGTCAAAATAAATGAGGTGAAAAATATGGAGAAGATGAAAATCGAAATACTTGGGACCGGTTGTGCTAAATGCAACAAGACAAAGGGAATCGTAGAGAAGGCTGTTTCACAAAGCGGAGTGGATGCAGAGGTCGTTAAGGTTGAGGATTTTGACAAGATCATCGCATACGGTGTTATGATAACGCCTGCTGTGGTTGTTGACGGGGAGGTCAAAGTCGCAGGAAAAGTGCCTAGTGTGGATGATGTTGTGAAGTGGATCACCAAAAAAATATAGGCAGAAACATGCAAATTTTTGGAAATATTAAAGGAGAAATTGACATGGGTTTTGATTATCAAAATGAATTGGAATGGAGCGGAGAACTAAAAGGTGTTCTTTCATCAGGTAATGGAAAAAACGATATTAAGATTGCAGTTCCGCCAGAATTTGGAGGACATGAAGGCTTTGTAAGTCCTGAAGATATGTTTGTCGGGTCAATGAATGCGTGTTTTATGACTACGTTTTTGGTCTTTGCCAAGAAGACAGGCATTGATCTTGTTTCCTATAAGTCAAATGCTGTTGGGCATCTGGAAAAGGTGGATGGCAAGAATGTTTTTACAAAAATTGATGTAAGACCTCAAATCAAAGCAAATGCCAGTCGCGATGAGATAATGGCAGTTGTTGAGCATGTTAAGGAGTATTCAATTGTTCTAAATTCTATGAAAACCGACGTAGAGATCGAAGCATCAATTTTAGATTAAAATTATGGGGAAAAGTACAATGTCAAAAAATCTGGAAATGGCAGATAAAGTGAAATGTTCATGTGAATCTGATAATGTGGGGGTATTCCCCTGTGCCGGCGCATCGAACACGGGTCAGATAAGCAACAAAATCGGAGTCGAACTTGCAAAGAGTGGTGTAGGTACAATGATGTGTACGGTAGGTATTGGAGGGCATCGCCCCGGGCTTATAAAATCAGCCGAAGGCTGCGACCGCATAATCGCGATTGACGGCTGCCCTCTAAATTGCGCAAAGGAGACACTTGAACATGCAGGGATTGATGTGGACACGCATATCGTGGTGACAGAACTTGGTGTTAAGAAGAATTATGAACTTGAAATTTCGCCTGCGCAGGTTGAAGAAGTGATGGAAAAGGTTGTTGAAATCCTTTGAATAAATGTGAGTGCCAGCGGATTGACTAAGCATCAAAAATATCTATACGAATGACGATATCATCTACAATTCAACTATATCAACATTCAATGTAGCAATATCAAGAAGCGCAACCGTTCGCTTTCCTGTAAGCACGCCCGATGTCTCTCCCGGATTGATTACCGGCGTGCCTTTGATGTTCTCAACTCCTGCATCATGGGTGTGCCCCCGAACAACGACATCGAAATTGCCTGATGCTGCAAGTGCTTTTACTGCTGCTTCGTTTGTTCCATGAAGCAGCGCAATATGCCTGCAATTGATCGTGATATCACCAAAGTCACCGCAGACCTCTGCGCCGAACTCCTCGAACCATTTTTTAAGCGTTATTTTGTCACCGTCATTGTTCCCAAAAACAAAATACAGTTTTGCGTCAAGGTTCTTGAAAGCACGTGCCGTAAAAGGAGATACGATATCTCCGGCGTGAAGTACGGCTGTTACTTTCTTTTCGTTAAAGAATGCCACAGCATCCTTAATTGCCTGCAGGTTATCGTGTGAGTCTGACATTGTTCCTATCATTTGTGTGCCTCTTTTTGGAAACCAATACAACATCTTAATCGCATGGATGAAGAACATAATATTTATCAAACATGTAATCCTTTTCAATTTGTGATTTAAATGAAGAAATTGACACTATTTTTATTTTTTATTGGAATTGTTCTAGTTAGTGGCTGTACAGACTCAAACTCAAATACAAGTGATGCTATGGAAAATATTGTGAAGGAAGGCGATTATGTTAAAGTTGATTATATTGGAGAACTTGAAGATGGTACTGTTTTTGATACGTCCATAAAAGATGCTGCAATAGAAGGCAATGTCTACAATCCAAACAGAGGGTATGAGCCTCTTGGATTTACAGTAGGTGCAGGTCAGATGATACCAGGATTCGACAGTGGTGTTGTTGGTATGTCTGTGGGTGAAGAGAAGACTCTTGTTTTACCTCCTGAAGAAGCATACGGCGAACATAGCGAAGAATTGGTTCAAACAGTTAGTCTTGAAGAGCTTGAAACAGTGGGTATTTTCCCTGTAGCAGGGGATAAATTGAGCACGCCCCAGGGAGCTGTTGCCATAACAGAGGTCACAGACACAGAAGTCAAGCTTGACTACAACCATGATCTTGCAGGAAAGACGCTTACTTTCAAAGTTACTATTGTTTCAATTGGGCAGGAATAATAATTGTGGAGAAAATTATATCCTAAAAACAAACAATGGAAAAAGAAGAAAAGATCGTGGCTGTGCTGCTTACAATGGCAATTTTATCACTTGGGGTAGCGTATGTCACTTTTTTTCAGGGCAATGGCGAGGGTATCAACAACGATGCCCTGCAATTGACTGAACTATCATCAGTCGGTGATCTTGTATATTTCGAAGGGTCGATCCTGAGCAAAAAATTTACATTCAAGGGAGACCATTTATTGCTGAGTGTTGATTACAACCAAAATATTGTCAAGGTATTCATACCAAACAACAACGGTGCAGTGGACATTGATAATACGGTTAACGAAAATGACTATGTTCGCATACAGGGAATTGTTGATGAGTATCAGGGCGAGTATGAAATTGTAGTCCAGAGCAAGAATGATGTCAAAGCGCTCTGATCGTTGAAAGTGCTTTAAATTTTTGTAATAGTGTCGGGTCAACCATACAATGTCGTGGGACTGAAGGGGTTAAGACATATGTAAAAAAACGACGCTACTGCGCAAGAGCGTGGCACGTACCTACACCATGAACGCGAAATACAAAACGGTTTTTAAGCGGCGTCATATTTGCAGATATGAGAATTGCATTGTTGGATTTGGGGTTATGGGTTTGGCAGCAGTGGAATCCGCCGCCTGCGGCAGGAACTGATGCTCAGATTTCATTACTTTCGGTTAATTGCTATGTCTTTCTTTCTTTCGCTCCCTTCTCTTTGACATAGGCACCTGCATGTGCGTACAATTTGCATGTGAATATTCCTAAGTCGGTGCGCTGACAGCACTGTGCAAAAACCGATCGACTATCTTGGACTTTAGAACATTGAAATTGTGCCATATGACCTATCTTCATAATCTGACACTTCATAGTTGACGAGACACTAGTATATAATTTATAGAATTATATATTTTGAGTTAAATTGACCGGGGGGAGATTTTTCTCGTAACCAAGGAGCGGTAGCCATTTAAACAAAAAACACATTTTACAAAATATGAGAGCCTGTATCATGTGCGGCGGGGAAGGCACACGGCTTCGCCCATTGACCTTTGAACGTCCAAAACCGAGTATTCCTATTCTGAATAAGCCTTCTGTTGTGCATCTTATTGAGCATATAGCAAAAGAAGGATTTAGCGAGATCATAGTAACCCTTGGGTATATGGCTGAAAAGATCGAGGAAGATCTTGGTGATGGAAGTATGTTTGGTGTGCATATTGATTATGTCTACGAACATGAGAAACTCGGCACGGCAGGCGGCGTAAAAAACGCTGAAAAATACTTGCGTGGTGAACCGTTCATTGTTTTGGGCGGTGACCATGTATTGAACCTGAATATCCGAGAAATGTACAGGTTCCATGAAAATACTGATGCACTCCTGACAATTGGTCTGCTCTCGATCGATGACCCCCGGGAATTTGGTATTGCAGATATGGATGTCAACAACAGAATCCATCGCTTTTCTGAAAAACCTGGTGCAGGCGAGATTTTCAGTAATCTTGCAAGTACGGGTATCTATATGTGCGATCCTGAAATATTTGATTGGATACCAAAAGATACAAAATACGATTTTGCTAAAGATCTTTTTCCTGCGATGCTTGCTAAAGATGAAAAAATAAATGGTTTGCTTGTAAGTGGAGATTGGACTGATGTTGGAAGTGCAACAGCATACAGACAGGCACAACGCTGGATGCTCGCAACCCTGCCCGGAACTACTATTGAAGGAAATTTTAACACCAAAGATGCTCGCATAAAAGGTCCCTTTAAAATCGGGCACAATGTGTCAATAGGCTCAAATTCAGCATTGGTTGGGCCAATTGTAATCGGAGAAAATACTACTATCGGGGACAATGTATTGATCGGACCCTACACTGTGATAGGTTCAAACTGCGTGATCAAAGATGATTGCAGAGTTCTGTCATCATACATTTTCAATAACATTATCATTGGTAACAATTCTAATATATCCGGTTCAACGATCGACAACGGAACAGTCATAGGACAAAACTGTAGTCTGGAAAATGGCACGGTAATTGGTCCAAAGGTTGTCATTGGTGACAATGCGACAATACATTCAGATGTTAAGATCTGGCCGGAAACTGTGATCAAAGCCGGTTTGAATATAAAAGCTGACATTATTGATCCGGAATATGATTCATCAAACAATGGTTCCTGATCAAGAACCTGTGTTTTGGGATGTTTATGAGTAAATTAAAAAAACTGTTGCTTGCATCTCTTTTAATAAGTATACTTTCAATCATAGTGCTTCTCATATTCACTGTAGATACAAATACAATTGATGCGATCAAAGAGGTCAAATATGAATATATCGTTGCAGCCGCTGCTTTGCATGTGCTTTCATATATAATATGGGGCATGCGTACAAAATTCATGTGCCAGGCTCTCGGATATAGTATAAGCACCTTAAAATCTGTAGAGATCATAACATCCAGCACACTTGTCGCAGCTATTACTCCCTCATCTGCAGGCGGCGAGCCTTTGAGAATACATCTTTTACACAGGAGTGAAATACCTCTTGGACGTGCTACTGCGGTAGTGATTGGTGAACGGCTTATGGATGCCATACTATTGCTGTCCATTGTGCCATTTTCTTTGTTCATTTTCCGTGATATGCTGTCGAATTATCAACTTGATGCTGTATTAATAGTAGCAGAAATCCTTGTGATTTCGGTGTTTGCATTGATTGTATATGGAATGTGGAAACCTGAACAAGCAAAACGACCAATTTATTTTATTGTTACTCGGATCGCACATCTATTTGGCAAAAAAACAGAATCTGCGCTTTGCCCCATACTCGCCCGCGTAGATGTGGAACTCGATCATTTTCATGATAGTATATGGATGTTCTTGACAGAAGGAAGAAAGGGGTTATTATACGGTGCAGCATGTACCATATTGTTCTGGGTCGTAGAGTATTCGATATTACCAGTGATCCTGATGGGACTCGGTCAAAACCCATCAATCATTGTAGTTTTTGCAGCACAGGTGTTGCTTTCAATAATTATGGCAGTGCCTGCAACACCAGGTGCAAGCGGCATTGCAGAATTCGGGGCAATGTCACTGTTCTCAGTTTATGTAACCTCATCTATTCTTGGTATAACAGTTATTACATGGCGTGCTCTTACTTTTTACATGAATATATTTGTCGGCAGTTTTGTGAGCATAAAGATACTAAAGGATACTGATATGATCAGTAAATTGCTTGGTGACTAAATTGTTTGTGCACCTAATAAGTAATAAGGTGAAGGAACTTAAGGTATCTTGATGTATTTGAGTATGCCTTCTCCGAGTACATTTTTACTCAAAAAATCCTGCTCACTTTTATACGGCACTCCGCCCACAATACTCGCTGCTTGTTTTTTCCCAATACCTGGAAGTTCCCTGATCAATTTCATTGAAGCCTGATTGATATTAAGAGGATATGGAATACCGGTAATCGAGCGATGCCCATGTCCGGTGACTGTCACATCAATAAACTCGCCGAGCGGGAGTTTTGCAGGTATGCCAACAAGTAATGGATAGGATCCTAGTTGTCGTCCAAATGTTATGTGGTCACTGACCTCGCACATCACATCACGAAGAATAGTTCCCGTAGGCACAACTTTTCGCAACATTGGGAGATCGATATCCTTTCGCACCATTTCCTTGTACTTCAAAAATAATTTCTTGTGCTTTTTTACAAGCACATCCTTGCCAAACATAGGAGTGCCAGGAAATGACATAACCTGCCTGATGTTTATCCGCCGAACAAGAAGATCGGCATCAAGAACCATTTTCATGAACTCATAGTTCATCTCAAAGGTCTTTTTGGTCTCACCCTGCAACCCATGAACAAAGTTCAGACCTGGCAATAGTTCTGGAAGTCCATTTTTCCCCCGTGCACCCCCAACATCATTTATCAGTTTGATTGCTTCGAATACATCTTCAGGCATTGCCTTTAAGTCATTTGCAGTAACAACCTTCGGGTCAGCAGTTTCCATGCCAAGCGCAGCCACATCACCTGATGTATGATATTGTATGATAGTTTTCATAATCGTGCGTGATTCGTCAGGATATGCTGCTATTGTTGCCGGATTTACATTATCAAGGTGCAATACGCGTAATTCCGGTGCAACGTCACGGATGCCACGGTAAAGTGATTCTATGACAGGTGGATCCGGCTTTGGAATATCTCCCCCTGTATCAGTTGCATGATAGGTGAATATATCCGGCTGCCGACCTATGCGGAAGTATCTTGCACCTGCTTTGTAGAGTGCACTAACTTCATCAATGACATCAACAACGGCCCGATAATCAGATGTACCATAGAATGATTCTGTGCAGAATGAACAGTGTTTCTTGCGTCCGCACCCACGATATGTTTCAAGTTCACACATGAGATGAGGGTAATCAGGATGCTGGTTGATGATGAATGCACCATTTACACTCCATCGTGCGATCTCATCAACGGTCCTGAATCGGTGCACAACGTTTTCAGGGTCACGTATATTTGTTTCGCTTTGCAATATGTCATAGACGAATGCTTCAATATCAGCATGTGCAAGGTTCACATCTTCTACATCGATCCCCGGGATATTCGCTGCCTTTCCGCCTTCTTTGCTATAGCCCAAACGTATTGGTCCGCCAAGTATCTTTGTTCCGGATACGATGCTGAATATGCTCTCTATCTCACCTAGTGTTATCGGGGATGCACGCAGGTATTTCCCGGGCACAGTCATACCGGCAATAATGATTGCAAGGTCTGCATTAATGATCTTATTTTTCGCATTCCCTGGTGAGATGCGCAATTGGTCGATCGTTATGTAATAGATGTCTTGCTGTGGTATTTTGCGCTCGCGCAATGCGCCTGCTATGTATCGTGGGTATGGAGACATATACGGAGGCACGCCCAGGCATGCGGGTTCGTCCACGTATCCATCAATTATTACAACTTTCATCTAATCACAACAACATTTATCAATCATACTTGATTTTTTATATATATATATAATAATACATATTTAATGCAATACATCTAATATATTATCTATTTCATGTACGATATGATATCATACAAACTAGTGTCGAGTCAACCATACAATATCGCTAGATATATGATCTGACACTGTTCCAT